>NZ_JAXAVW010000020.1:0-187136 GCF_033949945.1 Lentzea miocenica | reverse complement strand
GGGTAGTACCCCTCGACCGGCACCTTCGCCTCGTCGTACAGGTGGGGTCCGTCGGTCGGCACGTCGGTGAACCCACCTGAGGTCTTCAGGCCGTTCAACTGACTGCCCGCCAACGCGAACACCACGTGCCCGATCCCCGACCGCGCCAACGCCCCCGCGCACATCCCGCACGGCTCGCAGCTCGTGTACATCGTGGTCCCGGCGGCCGTGTCCGCGTCCAGCGACCGCGCCGCCCACCGGGCCAGCTTCAGCTCGGGGTGGGCCGTGATGTCGTTGTCGGTGAGGCAGGAGTTGCGCTCCTCCGCGAGCACCGCACCGTCCGGCCCGACCAGCAGCGAGCCGAACGGCGGGTTGCCGCCCGCCCGCGCCTCGGCCGCCAGCGCGATCGCCCTGCGCAGATGTCCTTCGTTCACCGGAACTCCTTTCGTACCGCGGTCAGTGCATCCCAGGCGACGTCCGGGTGCCGTGTCTCCTCCGGATCGCCGACGAACGGGTCGAGAACCACGGCGTGCGCCCCGTCCGCCCGCAGTCGTTCCAGGTCCGCGACGATCTGCTCGATCGTGCCCTCGCCCAGCCGCCGGTCCGGGAGCGGCTCGTCGGTCAGCCTGAGCATGATGCGGGGCGCCAGTGCGGGCCGCGGGCGTTCCTCCGCGGCGGCGACCTCTTCCAGCCGTGCCAGGGATTCCTGCCATCCCGCGGGAGTCTGCCGCAACGGGTGCCAGGCGTCGCTGAGCCGGACGGCGCGACGCAACGCACCGTCGCTCTGACCGCCCACCCAGATCGGGATGTGCCCTGCTCGGTAGCCCTCGTCCTGCCACGCCTCGCGGAGCGTCGTGATCAGCTCGTCGGTCAGCTTGCCGCGGCGCTGGAACGGCACCCCGAGCGCATCGAACTCCTGGCGCGCCCAGCCGACCCCGAGCCCGAGCACCAACCGGCCGCCGCTCAGGTCGGCCAGGTTCGCCGCCATCCGCGCGACCAGCAGCGGGTGCCGGTACGGCGCGATCAGCACCGTCGTGCCGAGGGTGATCCGTTCGGTGACACCGGCGAGCCACGACAGCGTGGTGAACGGTTCGTAGAACGGTGCGGGGTACTGCTCCGCCACGTCGGGGGTCACCGCCACGTGGTCGGACATCATGAGCAGGTCGTAGCCCAGGTCCTCCACCGTCCGCGCCCACTCGCGCAGCACGGCCGGGCTGGTGCCAGGGCCGAAGTTCGGGACGTTCACGCCGATCAACACGTGATCAAGACTATGACCCAGGACGGGATCCGCAGAAGAGAATGTTCACGGCATCAGGCGGCCCAGGCCGGGAAATCCACGGTAGCTTCGCGATGTGACCGAGACTGTTGACGCGACCGACTGGGCTATTCTCGCCGAGCTGCAACAGGACGGCAGGGTCCCGCTCACCGAACTCGGCCGCCGGGTCAACCTCAGCGCCTCCGCCACCACCGAACGTGTGAAGCGCCTGGAGAGCGCCGGGATCATCACCGGCTACCGCGCCACCGTCGATCTCGGCAAGGCGGGCTACAGCGTCCTGGCCGTGGTGCGCCTGAAGTATCCGGGCAACCAGCACCAGCCGCTGCACCGGCTGCTCGCCGAGCGCACCGAGGTCCTGGAGTGCCTGCGCACCACCGGCGAGGACTGCTACACGCTCAAGATCGCCGCCACCTCGATGCCGCACCTGGAGAAGGTGGTCGACGAGCTGATGGCGTTCGGCAGCACCACGACCAACATCGTCTACAGCCAGAGCATGGCCTACCGGGGCGTGAGCGCGCCGCCGGGAACCTGATCCCACAACGACTTCAGGCCCAGCGCGATCAGCACCACGCCGCCGGTGCCGCTGATCGCCCGCCACGGGACGCGCCGGAACTGGCGGCTCAGCGACCTCAGCGCGGTGGCCCCGGCGGCGAGCCACGTCGCCGTCAGCGCGATGTGCACGCCCGCGAGGACGAGCAGGTTCGCCGGCGTGAACGTGGTGCTGTCCAAGAACTGCGGCGCCACGGTGAGGTAGACGGCGGCCGCCTTCGGGTTCAGCACGTTCGCCAGAAACGCCGTGCGGGTGCGCAACGTGCTTTCAGGCCCCACTGACACGTCCGGTGAGCGCCTGCGCAGCGAGGCGATGCCCAGTGCGATGAGGTAGAGGGCGCCGGCCAGCTGGAGGGCCCGGTAGAGCTCCGCCGAGCGCATGACCAGCATCGACAGGCCGAGGGCCGCGAGCGCCGCGTGGCTGACGATGCCGAGCGCGGTCCCGCCGACGACTCGTCGCAGGACGGCCCGCTGGGGCGTGAGCACGTGCGTCGCCATCAACGTGAAGCTCGCGCCGGGCGTGACGACGATCGGCACCATCGCGAGCGCGAAACCCGCGACTGCCTCCGGTCGCACGGTGATCAGCCCGCGTAGTGGAAGGTCGTGGTGACGACGCCGTGCTCGAACCGGTGCAGTGCCATGCCCGGCGCGTGCACCTGGTCGGTCAACGGAGACTGATCGGGGTCAAGACGCAGCGCGGAAACGATGCCAGGCGCGATGAGCACCGGCACTCCGGCGAACGACGATGCGGACGGCGTGTGCACGTGTCCACAAAGGATCGCCTCGACGTTGCCGATGCGCTCGACGAGTGTGGCCAGGACTTCGGCGTTGAGCAGGCGCATCGGGTCCACGTAGGTGTGACCGATCCGCACCGGCGGCTGGTGGAACGCGAGCACGGTCCGGCCGGCCTCCGCCGCCAGCGACGCCGCCCGGTCGGCCACCTCGTCGCGCAGTTCGCCGTGGTCCTCCCCCTCCACCGTGACGTCGAGGCCCAGGATGCGCAGGTCACCGACGTCGAGGAACGCCGGCGCCGCCAGCAGGGCCGGGGAGTCGTGGTTCCCCGGCACGGCGAGCCACGGCTCACGCCCCTCCATCACGGCCTGGAACTGCGCGTACTCGTGGCCGGCTCCCGTGTCGGCCACGTCGCCCGTGACCACGATCGCGTCCGGCCGGCGGGAGGGCGGCAGCAGGTCCAGGACGGCGCGCAACCGGTCCGCCCGCTCCGGCGAGCCGTCCAGGTGAGGGTCGCTGAGGTGCAGCAAGGTCGTCATGTGAGCTAGGCTAACGGTAAATTTGGATTAACCGTTAGTGGAGGGTGCCGTGGTCGCGCTGCCGGACGGTTCCGAAGGCGAGACGGCGCTCGCGCTGGTGAGCACGATCGCCCACGACGGCCACGGCGGCGTCGCGGACTTCTTCGCCGACGACGCGGGCGTGAACGCCTGGGTCGCGGCACGGTTTCCGGACCTCACACCACGCTCCCCCGCACAGGCGGAACGGTTGCGCACCTTGCGGTTCGCGGCACGGTCGGCGTTCGCCGCCTCCGTCTCGCCGCATCCGCCGAGCCGTGTCGAACGCAGCCGGCGGATGAGCGACGAGGAGGCCGCGGCGGTGCTGCGGGCGGCGATCAACGCCCTGGAACCTCGCACCACCGTGGTGATCGGCGATCAGGGTGTCCAGCGCGGCCTGGACACCTCAGCGCAGGACCAGACGTTCGTCGAAGGTGCACTGGCGCTCGCCGTCGTCGAGTTCCTCACCGGTCCGCTCGCACCGCGTCTGCGCTCCTGCCAGGCGCCCCGGTGCGTGCGGTACTTCGTTCAGCAGCACGGCCGTCAGCAGTGGTGCAAGGCCTCGTGCGGCAACCGTGCCCGCGTCGCGCGGTTCGCCGACCGGCAGATCAGCCGGTAGACCGGCCCAGCCGCAGCGCCGAGACCAGGAAGAAGATCCCGCCGATCGCGGCGTACCCGGCGAGGTTGGAGAGCGTCGGGTTCGGCGCGGACGCCATCACGATGAACGACGACCCCGCCAGCACGGAGATGCTCCCGCTGAGGATCATCGGCCACTGACCACCCATCCTGCGGCGGCTCACTGCCACGAACAGCTGCACCAGCCCGGAAACGATCGCCCAGGCACCCCACACGCGCAGTACCGCCGGCAGGCCCGACGCTCCCGCGACGGCGAGGCCGACGGCGGCGAGCAGGCTGATCGCGATGTTCACGTACAGCCCGCGAATCGGCCCGGCGGCGCGCGACGACCGGGCGTCCACCACCGCCGCCGCCACGTCGAACAAGGGGTACAGGACCAGCAGGGCGATGCCGAACGGCCCCAGGTCCGAGCCCGTCACGAACAGCAGAACAGCCCAGACGACGGCGAATCCGAACCGGGCGAAGTACAGCCGGCGCAGCGCCGGCGCGGTCTCGGTCCCGGTGGATGAAGCAACGGCGGTCACGGAGGTCCTCTCATCAGGGGTGGCGAGTCCAGTCAAAGAGACCGAACGTTCTACCTCTTCCCAGCGTGAGGGCTCCACGCCAAAACGTCAAGACCGAACGTTCTATCCGCTAGAATCGGCGGCATGGCGCGCACCGAGTCGACCCGTCCGTCCGAGGCGCGGTCCAGGCTGCTCAACACCGCCCTCAAGATCTTCTACGCCGACGGGATCCACTCCGTCGGCATCGACCGCATCGTCGAGGAAGCCCAGGTCACGAGGGCGACCCTGTACCGGCACTTCCTGGGCAAGGAAGAGCTCGTCGTCGCCTACCTGACCGAGGTCGACGCGGCCATGCGCGCGCAGGCGGCCGCGGCGCGCAAGGACTCCCCCGCCGATACCCTGCGAGCGCTCAGCGAGGCCATCGCGCAGGGGATCCGGTCACCCGAGTTCCGTGGCTGCGCCTTCCTCAACGCCGCCGCCGAGTACCCCGACCCCGACCATCCGGTGCACCAGGCCGTCCTGGCCCACCGCGAGTGGTTCCAGCACACCGTCACCGAGCTGTTCGCCCTCATCGAGGAAGAACGCGCCGTGCCAGCCGCCCGGCACTTCGTGATGCTGCGCGACGGAGCGATGGCGTCCGGATGCCTTTCCGACCCGGAACTCGTCTGCGAGACGTTCATCCGCGGCGTCGAAGGACTCGTTCAGGCGTTCATCGCGCAGGAGGAAGGATCCGGTGGATCACCGGGAGAACGCGCGATCTAGGCGGCTGCCAGACTTCCCGATCTTCGAACGGCCACGCGTAGGTCAGGGCGCCGTCACGGACGCAGTCGAGCAGGCCAGGCGCCCCGAGTTCGTCCGCTGACCACTCGTAGAGCTGCCGCAGCCTCGGCACGATCATCCCGAAGTCGACGAGGCGGGCGAACCCGTGTTCCAGGCCGAGGTAGTAGCGCGCGCTGCCGTTCAGCGGGTACTGGTCCGGCAGCACACGGGAGAGCTGCAGGAAGATTCCCGTCATGCCCAGCCTGGGATCGCCGAGCAACGGCGCGAGCGTCCGCAGCCAGCCCAGCGAGATCCGTGGTGCGGCAACCAATGCGTGCGTGTAGAGCACCCGGCACAGGATGACGTTCATGAAGAACCGCTCGGGCTCGTTCTCCGCCTCCGCGAGCTCGCGGTGCTTGAGGTAGGCGGCGACCACGCTCCCGTTGTGCGCGCGGTACCAGGCCGGCGCGGTGGGCCGGAGCGCGAAGGAAAGCCACTGCGCTGCCGTGGGCGACGAGGAAGGTCCGCTCATGCCGCCGCTCAGGCCGACCGCCTCGCAACCGTCGCGCAGGATGCGTTCGTTGACTGCGCGCCACCACGGACTTCCAGGCCGGCGGTGAAACGGCGGTTGCAACACGCCACGCCTCAACTGCCAGCGCATGAACGACATGGCCGCGCGGCGGAACGGCAGGTGGTGGGGCGCCTTGCCGAACGGTCCGGAGTAGCAGCGCTCCATCAACGCGAGCCGGCCGGCGGGATCGTCGCGGACCAGCGCCACCTGCTGCTCGGCCCAGGTCGCGGCCGTGACCTCGGGCATCACGATCCACATGGTCGCACGCGACGAGCGTGCACCCGGAGGACGCACGCTCGTCGCGATGAACTGGTCAGTCCTTCTTGAAAGCGTCCTTGACCTTCTCGACGCCTTCCTTGAGGTGACCCTTCGCCTGGTCGGTCTGGCCCTCGCTCTGCAGGCCCCTGTCGTCGGTCGCGTCGCCGACGCCTTCCTTGACCTTGCCCTTGAGCTGGTCGGCCTTGGCGTCGAGCTTGTCGTCGGTACCCATGTGGTCCTTCCCTCGACCTGAATTTCAGGTGCGACGTCCACACTTGGGTGCCCGCCCAGACGAACCTCAACCGTCCCGGGAGTGTGCGCAACCTCCTCGTTCAGAACGGCCGGTCGCCCGCGATCGCCACGCGTTCGGCCACCCGCCGGTGCGGCGCGTAGTCGTTCACCGCGTAATGCTGCGTGGCCCGGTTGTCCCAGAACGCCACCGTGTTGCGCGTCCAGCGGAACCGCACCTGGTACTCGGGCACGTGCGCCTGCGTGAACAGGTGGTGCAGCAACCGGTCGCTCTCGGCGGGAACTTGTCCTGCCAGCGGGCGAGCAGATCCGGGTCGGAGAAGCGGTCGAAGCCCGGGATGTGGTCGTGCACCGCGCGCAACCCGTCGACGCGGGCCTTCACCTCGTCGGTCAGGTTGTCGTAGGCGGCGGCCATGTCCGCCCACATCGTGTCGCCACCGATCGGCGGCACCTCGACGAGGCGCAGCACCGAGCCCAGCGCCGGTTCGGGCCGGAAGGTGACGTCGACGTGCCAGATGTTCTCGAACGCGGGCATCGACCCGTCGCGCGCGAACCTGGTCACCTCCTCGCTGTCGCCGGCCGGGATGAACGGGTTCGTCTCGAGCTCGCCCCAGTTGCGGGCGAACGCACGCTGCTGGGCGGGCGTGATGTCCTGGTCGCGGAAGAACAACACCTTCCACTCCAGCAACGCGCGGTTGAGCTCTTCCCGCAACCGCGGCGTGAGCGGCTCACCGAGGTGCACGCCGTCGATCTCGGCGCCGATGATCCGCCCCAACGGCCGCACGGTGAACAGCTCGTAGGGCCTGGCCTCGACGCCGTCGGGAAGGCGCCGCAGCACACGGGGTCCCTCCAGGATGCCGCCGGCCGGGGTGCGTGCGTCCCGCAGGCTGACGCGATCGGAGACAGCTGACATGGACCTCATCGTGGCAGTCCTCCGCGATCGACGACACCGCGTCCAGCACGTGGAAGTCAGGCTTGCGCGATGACCTCACCGGTCCGTGCGGCCCGCCGCACACCCCAGTCGTACAGGGCCTGGAGCGCCGGCCCGAGGCTCCTGCCCTCCTCGGTGAGCGAGTACTCGACGTGCGGAGGCACCTCGGTCCGTGACACCAGGCCCGTGTCCTGCAACTCGCGGAGCCGCTGCACGAACATCTTCTCGCTGATGCCGGGCACCTTGCGGCGCAGCTCGCCGTAGTGGTGCGGACCTTCCTTGAGGTGGGCGAGGATGACCGCGCGCCACTTGCCGCCGATGACGTCGAGGGCCAGCTCGACAGGACAGTGGTACATGCGCGCTCCTCACCAAAAGGTGCGTACTTGCCGGGCGTCCGGCGTGCTGCTGGAGTGGTCGTCGTGATCAACGACCAGTCAACACCTTCTCTCTACACCTGGGCCGGTGGCTCGGAGGCGTTGCTACGGCTGACCGAGGCCTTCTACCGGCGGGTCGCGGACGACGAACTGCTCGCACCGGTGTTCGCCGGCATGGATCCCGGCCACGCGCGCTACGTGGCGCTGTGGCTCGGCGAGGTGTTCGGCGGACCCGCCGCCTACACGGCGGAACGGGGCGGCTACGAGTTCATGCTGGCCAAGCACCTCGGCCGGGCCATCACCGAGGAGCAACGCCGTCGCTGGTTGAACCTCGTCATGGACGCTGCGGACGAGGTGTCGCTCCCGGACGATCCGGAGTTCCGCGCCGCGTTCGTGTCCTATTTGGAGTGGGGCACCCGGCTGGCGGTGCAGAACTCCGCGCAGGACGCCAAACCCTTCCACGGGGCGCCGGTGCCGAAGTGGGGCTGGGGCGTGGCGCCGCCGTACCTCAAGGACTGACTGACCCGCGGCCGGCGCCGGGAGTCCGGCGCCGGCCGCGAGCTGTCAGTAGACGCGCACGTTGTAGGCGTTCAACGCCTCGACCACAGGCTGGAAGAAGGTGGTGCCACCGGCGGAACAGTTACCGCTGCCGCCCGACGTGAGGCCGAGCGCGGTGTTGCCCGCGACCAGGGCGCCTCCGCTGTCACCGCCTTCTGCGCACACGGTCGTCCTGATCATCCCGGTCACCGTGGTGCCGTCGCTGTAGTTCACCGTGACGTTGAGGCCGGTCACCTGACCCGTGCGATAGCCGGTCGTGCTGCCGCTGCGCGCCACCGACTGGCCGACGTACGCGTTGGCGGAACCGGAGATGTCGCGAATGGACCCGTTGTAGAGGTTCACCGCGCCCGGCCGCGCGATGCCGCTCGTGTGCCGGATGAGCGCGTAGTCGTTGCCGGGGAAGCTGCTGCCCTCGCGCGTGCCGATCACCTGCCCGCCGCCGGCCGACCACGTGGCGGCGGCGTTGGCGCAGTGCCCCGCCGTCAGGAACCACGCGGTGCTGCTGCCGGGCCGGTTCACGTTGAAGCCGAGCGAACAGCGGTACGGACCACCGTAGATCGCGTCACCACCGGTGATGGTCGTCGTGAACGCGCCGGGAACGTGCTCGAGCCGCGCGGCGTCACCGAGTTCGGCGAGCACCCCGCGCAGCCTGGCCAGCTTCGCGCCGGTCACCGTGCCGTCCGCGGACACGAGGACCTGGTTCGTCCGCGGGTCGATACCCCACGACGTGCCGGGGATGGCCGCCGAGCGGTCCAGCTTCTCGGTCGCGGCCTGCAGCACCGCACCGCTCCGTGCGACGAACCGCGGTGCGGCACCCGCCGCACGGACGGCGCGGGCGGTCTCGGCGTCGGTCACCGCGACCACGAGCTTCCCGGTCGCGGAGTCCCGGTAGGACCCGGCGGTACGGCCCTCCAACCGGTCGGCCACCGAGGTGGCGAGTTCGGTGGTGGCGGCCGCGGCATCGGCGGACGCGGGCGGAGTGAGCAGTCCGGCCAGGAGAAGGGCGACGGACAGAGCGGCGAAACGGGTGTTCATCACGAGCCTCCTTGGTGCAGGGGGAACACGCCTTTCGAAGGCATGCCAAGGAAAATGACTCACCATTCGGTCGCTCATGAGAGCGCGACCACACCGAGTCTACGACCGGTCGCGCGGTCGCAGAAGCCTTCGCGCGCACTGGGAAAACCCTGTCCGGGTAATGACCATTACCGCGCGGGCACACGACAACGGCCTGCCGACGAGATGTCCGGCAGGCCGTTTCTCCTTGGTCAGCGGGAGTCCCGCTTGGCGTAGTCGTCCATGCCCTGCCAGTCGATCATGACGCAGGCCTGGTCGCCGACGGTCCACGCGTCGTGCCCCGGCGCGGCGATCATGATGTCGCCCTCGCCGAACTCGGCCTCCTCGCCGTCGTCCATGACGATCTTCATTCGGCCGGACACGCAGTAACCCTTGTGCGCCACCTGGCAGCTGTCGGTGCCGGCGATGGGCTTCACGTGCTCCGCCCAGTGCCAGCCCGGCTCGAACACGGCCCTGCCGACCGCGCCCGCCTCGGAATTCACCAGATCCAGATGTCCCATGCCCTGTTCGAAGGGCCGGGTCTCCTCGGGCGCGTTGAAACTCTTGACCAGCAGACCAGACATGATCGACCTCCTCGGCCCCTCGGAGTCCAGCGGACCACGCCGATGCCGGCCGCGCTCGCGGCAGAGGACCCCATTCGCAGGGCCGAAATACCGGAACTCGGACGGTCAGCCAACGGACACACGTGGTGACCGATCCACCCCACGCGGCCTCGCGTCAGAGCCAGCCCCGGTCCCGCGCGATGTTCGCCGCGTCCGACCGGTTGCGGGCGCCGAGCTTCGCCATCGCCGTCGACAGGTAGTTGCGGACGGTGCCCTCCGCGAGGTTCAGCCGGGCCGCGATGTCGGCGTTGCTCGCGCCGGTGGTGACCTCGTGCAGCAGTTCGCGTTCGCGGGGCGTGAGCGGGTCGGCGCTGTCCCAGGCGGCCATCGCGAGTTCCGGGGCGACGACGCGTTCACCGGCGTGCACCCGGCGCAGCGCGGAGACCAGGTCCGCGATCGGCGCGTCCTTCAGCAGATACCCCGCCACTCCGGCGTCCATCGCGCGCCGCAGGTAGCCGCTGCGGGCGAACGTCGTGATGATCAGGATTCGGGTGGGATCGCCGCGGCGGGCCAGTTCCTGGGCGACGTCCAGGCCGGTGCGGCCGGGCATCTCGATGTCGGTCAGCAGGACGTCCGGGCGGTGTTCGGCGACGACCGCGAGGGCTTCGTCGCCGTTTCCGGCGGTCGCGACGACGGTGACGTCCGGCTGCAGGTCCAGCAGCTGTGCGAACGCGCCGCGCACCATCGCCTGGTCCTCGGCCAGCACGACCCTGATCACGTGGCCACCCGCAGCGGGACCGCGATGGTGACGGTGGTGCCCGCCGAACCGGTGCGCCGGACCAGACCGCCCAGCGCCGCGATGCGTTCGCGCATGCCCGTCAGGCCGTTGCCCTCCGGCGCGCGGCTGCTGACGCCGTCGTCGGCGATCACCAGGCACAGCTCGCCGCCGCGGGCCTCGATCCCGATGTGGCACGTTGTCGCCTGAGCGTGCCGGGCCACGTTGGTGACGGCCTCGCGCAACGCCAGTGCCAGCTCGTGCTCGGTCGAGCCGACGATCGTCAGGCCTGGGTCGCGCCGCACGACCACCTCCACGCCGAGGCTCGTCAACGCGGTGCGCGCCGCCTCCAGCTCGGTGTCCAGGCTCGCGCTGCGCCAGCCGGTGACGGCGTCACGAACCTCGCCGAGCGCCGCACGGGCCGTGCGTTCGATCTCCGCCGCTTCCTCCCGCGCCCGCGCCGGATCCGCGGCGACGAGCTGGGCGCGCAGGATGATCGCGGTCAGCGTGTGGCCGAGCAGGTCGTGCAGGTCGCGGGCGATGCGCTCCCGTTCGGCGAGGGTGGCGAGATGCTCGACCCGCGCCGTGCGGATGCGCAGCTCGGCTGCCTCGCGGTCGCGTTCGGCCCACTCGACCTGCAGGATGCCGATCAGCCACAGGAAGATCAACGACGGCAGCAGGCCCCACAGCCGGTACGGCAGCTCGACCGTCGACACCACGGCGAACAGGAAGATCAGCGCGGTCAGTCCGACGAACCACCGCATCGCCACGCGCCGCGACTCCGACAGGCCCGCGAACGCCCCCGCGTAGACGAAGAGCACCGCCGCACCGGTGTTGAACGGCGTCGCCAGCGCGCCGAGCACCACCGTCGGCACCGTGCAGCACCAGCGGACCAGGTCCGGCCGGTGCCACGCCAGCACGTACATCGGGACGAAGGCGACCACCACGACGGCGACGAGCGCCCAGTCCGCCCAGCCCGTGGCGGGGTCGAACACCGGTGCCCACAACAGGTTCCCGAGGTAGATCAGGTGCAACCAGCGGGAGATCCCAGCGACTTTTTTCATGACCGCGCATGACGATACGACACCGCGGCCAGCCCCGCCGCCACGATCGTCGTGCCGAGCAACACGAGCGCATGCGTGAGCACCGGCCCACCGACCAGCTGCGCGCGCGCCAGCTCCGCCAGGTGATAGGTCGGCAGGAACCGGGCGATGTCGGAGAAGAACGCGGGCATGATCGACAGCGGCATCCACAGCCCGGACACGACGGCGGACGGGATGAGGATCGCGTTGAGCACGGCGGCAGCGGCGCCGGACCCGACCTGGAAGCCGATCGCCAGGCTCAGCAACGCGAACGGGAACGCGCCCACCACGAGCACGACGAGCATCCGCAGCAGCGCGGGCACCGGCGCGTCGAGCGACCCGGTGATCGCCGCGGTCGCCATCATCGCCAGCAACACCCCCGCCGCGTAGGGCAGCGCGGCCACCACCTTGGCCGCCAGCGTCACACCGATCGGCACCGCGGACACCCGCTTCGCCCGCAGCCACCCGCGTTCCCGATCCGCCGCGACGCCGATGCCGGGGTTCATCAACACCACCGAGATCACGCCGAACGCGCCGAACGTGGCGACCATCGTGGTCCCCGCCGACACCCCTCCGCTGCTGAACTTCCCGAACAGGGACACGAAGAGCGCGAAGAACGCCACCGGCATCACGATGGAGAAGAACAGCGCGGCCGGCTCGCGGACGACAGCCCTCAGCTCGTCCGTCAGCTCGACACCGAAAACGTTCGCGTTCACGCCGCACCCCTCTCGATCAGTCCCGCCACTGCCTCTTCCAGCCCGGCACCCTCGACCCGGAGATCGGTCAGGCCGGGATCCTCCGCGAGCAGCACCCGCAGCAACGCTTCCGGCGTGCGCGTGCCCAGATGCACGTGGTCGCCGTCGTCGCGCACCCACGCCACATCAGGGATTTCTTCAAGCCGCGCACGAACCAACGCCGTCCGCACGGTCACCGTGCGATCGGGCAACCGCGCCACCAGCTCGTCCGGCGTCCCACCAGCAATCACCCTCCCCCGGTCCAGCACGACCACGCGGTCGGCGACGGCGGACGACTCCTCGATCAGGTGCGTGGTGAGCAGCACGCCGGTGCCGCGCTCCCGCCGTTCCGCGAGGATCTGCCAGAACCTCTTGCGGGCAGGCACGTCCAGGCCCGCGGTCGGTTCGTCCAGCACGAGCAACCGCGGTTCGGCGACCAGCGCCATGGCCAGCTGCAGCCGTTGCTTCTGGCCGCCGGAGAGCTTCGCCGCGCGCCGGCCGGCCAGGTCGGTCAGGTCGAGTTCGGCCATGACCGGCCCGGCCGCCGACCGCGCCAGGCCCGCGCGCACGGCGGCACCGGTGACCAGTTCGCCCACCTTCAGCGTGTTCGGGAACCCGAGCGACTGCTGCACCACGCCGAGATGCCGCCGGGTCGACGCGATCCGCGGATCACCGCCGCGGACCCGAACCCGGCCCTCCTTGGCGGCGAGCAGGCCGACCACCAGGTTCACCAGCGTCGTCTTGCCCGCGCCGTTGGGGCCGAGCAACGCCACGCACTCCCCCACGCCGACGTCGAGATCGACACCGGCCAATGCCTGCGTGGCGCCGTAGTCGTAGCGCGCCCCACGTACTTCGAGGACCGTCTCCATGGTGCTGAGCCTGGTCGGCGGAAGCTGTCACCAGTAGTGAGGTGACGTCACCTCGTCGAGATGACAAATGTCAGCCCGGTGCGGCGGCCCTCCGCGAGCCGTGCCGGACCTCCGCTGCAGTCTGCCCGCGTCGAGTACCCCGGAGTGTGACAGCCAGAGTCGGCCCAGCATCATTGCCGTCAACAGGTTCCACTTCGGCATCGAATGCAAGTTCACCTGAACGCCGCTGAAGTGCCTATGCGGGAACCTGATCCGCGCTCATTCGGCTTCGTTATGGGCACTCGCGTCGAAGGCATGCCATGGGCAGTTTCGTGCCGAGCACTACCTCGATGACCGAATGCTCCCCGACACTCACCGAGTTGGTCCTGACGAGAAGATCCGGACTAGGGGTGGCGATCACTTGGCAGCGGGAGACGAACCACTGCACTTCCGGGTTCTGGGCACGTTCGAGCTCACTCGGGGCAATCGAAGATGCACACCGACCGCACCGAAACAACGGGCATTGCTCGCATTGCTCGCCTTGCACGCCAACGAGTTCGTGCCGACGCACCGCATCGTTGACCAGTTGTGGAGCCGTGGTGCTCCCCGTTCCGCCATCGCCGCACTGCACGGATATGTGACCGCGGTGCGGCGAGTGCTCACCCCTGGCTGGATCAGCGCGAGGAATTCGCATCCCGTTCTCAACACCCGGCCGTCCGGTTACGTGCTCTGCCTCGAACCACACCAGCTGGACCTCACCAGATTCCGCGAACTGGCGAAACAAGGGCAGGCCGACATCGCGGCCGGCGACTGCGTGCGGGCACGGGAGAAGCTCGACGCGGCACTTGGCCTGTGGCGCGGTTCCCCACTCGCGGACCTGCGCGAGACCGGAATGTTCGACCACGACGTCACGCGACTCGAGAAGGAATATCTGGAGTTGTTGCGCAACCGGTTCGACGTGCTGCTCTGCCACGGCGACGGTCATCTCGCGGTGGGCGATCTCGAGGAGCTGTGCACGACCTATCCGCTGCGGGAACGGTTCCACGAGCAGCTGATGCTCGCGCTGTGCCAGGCCGAACGCCGCGCCGATGCGTTGACGGCCTACGCCAGGGCGTACCGGGTGTTGTCGAGCGACGCCGGCATCGAGCCGGGGCCACGGCTGCGGGCCATGCACCAGGTCATCCTCAGCGGGGACGATCCGTTCGACCGCGGGCACCGGCACGACCGCGGCCTCGCCGGGCTACGGCTGGCGCACGCCGTTTCGCCGTAGCCGCCAGTCGAACTGTCGCCGGTAGCAGACCAGCGGCTCGGCCTCGGCCACCTCGGTGCGGGCGACCTCGCCGATCAGCACGGTGTGGTCGCCGTGGTCGAACACCGCAGATGTGTTGCACCGCAAGTAGATCGGCGCGTCAAACAGCCGCGGCACCTCCCCGTCCCACTCCCACCCGACGTCGGCGAACTTGTCCGCGCCACGGCTCGCGAACGTTCGTGCGGTTCGTTCCTCGCCACGACCGAGCACGTGCACGCCGAACTCCACGCAGCGCGCCAACGAGTCGCGGCATCGTGACGCGTGGTCGACGACCACCAGCGCCGACGGCGGATCCACGCTGTACGAGCAGATCGACGAGACGAGCAACCCGCACGGCTGCCCCGTCGGCTGGCGCGTGGTGACCACGGCCAGGCCGGAGACCAGCCTGCTCATGGCCTCGGTGAACGTGGCCACCGGCAGTCCGGAGGCCACGTTCTCCGTTGCGGTCACGGCGATCCTCCTACCTGGCCGTCGCGACGGCGCAGAGTTCCCTGCGCTCCCGCGCGTCCTCGTCGTCGGTGACGGCGAGCACCGCGTCGTAGTCGACGATCGCCGCGTCCAGCTCCCCGGACTCCTCGTAGGCGACCGCGCGGTTGAACCGGGCCTCCGGGTTGTCGTCGAGCGTGATGGCCGTGCTGAGGTAGCTGATCGCGTCGGTGAGCTCGCCGGACGCCACCGCGATCGTGCCGCGGATCGCCCAGGCCTCTGCCAGCCGCTCGTTGCGTCGCACCGCCTCGGCCAGCGCCTCCGACGCCGCCGCGTACTGATCCTGTTCGACGAGCAACTGGCCCTTGAGGCACAACAGGTGGGCGTTGTCCGGTGCCAGTTCGAGAGCGGCGGCGACGTCGCGCCACGCCGACTCGACGTCGCCAAGAGCGAGCAGGAGGCCGGCGCGGTTGATCCTGGCGTCGACGTGCCGCGGATCCAGTTCGATGACGTACCCGAAGTCCGCCAGGGCACCCTCGGTGTCGCCGAGCGCGAGCCGTGCGTCACCGATGTTGTAGTACGCCTCCGGGAACGGCGGTGAGAGGCGCAGTGCCTCGCGGTAGGCGGCGATCGCTTCCTCGTCGCGGCCCAGCCTGCGCAGGATGTTGCCGACGTTGAAGTGGTGCTCCGGGAAGTTCGGATCCCGTTCGAGGACGTAGGAGTAGTCGGCGAGCGCGTCGTCCAGCCGGCCCATCCCGCCGTAGACCTGGGCCCGGTTGTACCGCAGCACCAGGCGATGCAGCTCGTGCTCGTGCGGTTCCAGGTCCCGGTCCAGCCTGGCCATGCCCTCGTTGACCAGTGCGAGCGCCACCTCTGGCTTCTTCTCCCGCACCTCCACCAGCGCGAGCCCGTTGCGGGTGAACACGGACTGGAACGCTTCCTTCTTCGGGTCGGTCACCAGTGACGCGAAGGCGATCGCCTGGTTCATCCACGCGCGTGCCCGGACGTAGTCCCGTTGCGTCTCCGGATAGTGCCGCGCGTGCAGCATCGCGGTCGAGTACGCCATCTCCAGGTGCACGGCCGGATCCGTGGACGCGGCACGTCCCTCGACGTAGAGCGCTTCGGCCTCGTCCGCACGCCCGACCGCCGCCAGCACGATCCCGGTCTGCAGCACGAGGTGCCACCACGTGTCGGGGTCGGCCTCCAGGTCGGCGACCGCCCGTCCGCGCAGGCCGTGGTCCGCGGCGGCCTGGTAGAGCCCGGTCTTGTGGCAGTGGTCCAGGGCGGCGCGCAGGGCCGCGGTACCGGCTCCTGAGGGGTCGCTGCCGTGCTCCAGGTGGTACGGAATGGCGCCCAGGTGCAGCGAGAACTCCGTGGAACGCGCGAGCTGCTCGGCTCGGGCGTCGTGCAGTGCGGCCCTGGCGTCGCCGGGCAGGGCCAGGTAGGCGGCGAGCAGGCGCGGGTCGTCGTCCGTGCCGTCACTGTCCACATAGGCCTGTGCCGGGTTGTCGGGCAACGGGTGTTCCGCGGCTGGGGCTTCCACCACCTGCGCGTGCACGGCGATGGTCTCCGCCAGCGACACGTCGATCTCACCGCGCGGGTCCGCCAGCGGCTCCCGGCCGGTGCCGACCACCACCGTGAGACCGGGGATGTCGGTGCGACGCAACAACACCGCGATGAACTCCTGGTCCGACGGGTCGGCCTGGTGCGCGTTCTCGATCACCAGTGTGCGCGGTCCTCCGCCGAGGGCGGCCAGGTAGTCGCGCAGCACCTCGGCCAGGCCGTTGGCGATGTTGCGGGTGTGCAGCCGCGAGTAGTACCGGGTGCGTTCGTTGTCCTGCACGGCCCATTCGAGCGTGTGCCACGGGCTGGGCACCCTCCCTGCCAGCTCCGGCGTGCTCGTGAGGAGCTCGATGTTGTGCCGCTCCCCCAGTTCCGGGCACCGGTCCAGCAGGTCGTCGGCGATCATGCGCAGCAACGACCCCGCCGCGGTGTACGGCCCGCGCAGCCTCCGGTGGGCGTCGACAGTCGCCCAGATCGGCGGCAGCTCCAGTGCGGCGAGCGCGTGCGTCCGGTCGCGTCGCTGGTCGGCGCGGATCCAGTAGCGGCTGTCCATGGTGCGTCCCTTTCCGTGAATCGCTCAGTGGATGACGTGCTGCAGACGACGGTCGCGGCGCTTCTGCACGCGTTCGCGGACCATGAGCCAGCCGAGCACCGCGCATTGCGCGATCGCCACACCGCCGAAGACGATCGAGTCGAGCAACAGGGCCGTCGGCACGCCGTCACCCGTGATCCGGCCGATCACGCCGGTGGCGAACCGGTAGGCGACGGGAGCGCCGGCCAGCACGAACGTCGTCAGGCTCGCCGTGTAGCCGACGACGACGAGCCACGAGTACCAGCGCGCCACCTTGCGGTCCACGGGATGCAGTTCCGACTCGTCCGTCTCGCTGCGGCCGAGCAGTCGCCTGAACCGGTTGCGGACCATCTGGCGGGCGGCCCCGTGCAGGTCGACGCAACCGAGCACCGTGCTCACGAGCACGTAGATGTCCGTGCGCAGGTAGAAGAAGAACTGCCAGACGACCCGGAGCAGTGCGGCGAACGCGACGGCCAGCAGGAAACGCCCCGCACCCGACAACGTGCCGTCCGGGTGGCGCGTCAGGTCGGCGGCGATGGTGCACACGGCGATCCCGATGACGTCGGCCAGCAACCCGGCGACGATCGGCAGGTACCGCTTGCGCCGCGGCACCGCCACGAGACCGTCGAGCGACGTCTCCAGCACGATGAAGTAGAGCCGCCGCCCGACTCTCAGCCGCGACTTGACGCCGAGCCTGCGCCCGGCCAACGCGTGAAAGGACTCGTGCATGAGCAACAGCGGAATGGCGGCGATGAACAGTCCGACCTGAATCACCATGTAATAGTCGGAGAAGAATATGTTGTGATAACTCGGCCTGAGGCCTGAATCGAACACCATGAGGATCAGCGCCCACCCGGCCAGTGCCGCGTAGACGACCCAGGCCAGCGGCGAGAACAGCGCCGCGCCGAGCCGCGTGAAGCGCACCGGGGTGGTCTCCGCGGCGAGTTCGCCGGACCTGCGGATGAGGTCGAGCTCGTCCAGTCCCGCGACGACGTCCTCGATGTCGACGTCCTCGCCGTAGGTCCGCTCGAACCAGTCGGCCGCCTGGCGCGGCGTGTCGCCCGCGACCAGCCTGCGCACGAGTTCGGCGCCCTCACCGGGGAAGATGCCGTACGAGTCGACGTCGGCGCGGCCGATCGTCACCTCGTCGCCGTCCTCCAGGAACACCAGCGGGTGCAGCGGCACCGGCCGGTCCAGATCGAACTCGGTCACAACGCTCCTCCTCCGGCGAGATGCGCTGGGCACGAGGCCCAGCGCACTCACGCCGAGCCTTAGACCGGCTTGGTGTTGTACTGCGAGCAGGCGGCCGCCGTGAGGCGAACCGGGCCCACCTTGCGCACCGTGATCTTCTTCATCTTCGACGTCTTGGTCTTCTCCATGAGAGCACCTCCTCAGGCTGGAATACCGACACGAGCGAGTCTGCCCGTGCTCTCCAAGAAATCTCCAAGAGCGCTCCAAAATGGAATTGTGCGCCGACGAGATGAACAATTCCCCGATTGGTTAGGGTGGCGGCATGGCTGAGCTGCTGACCATCGACGACGTCCGGGCCGCGGCCGAGGTGATCGACGGACGGGTGCTGCGCACGCCGACGTTGCCCTCGCCGGGGCTGTCCGCGCTGCTCGGCGTCCCGACGACGGTGAAGCTGGAACTGTTGCAGCGCAGCGGATCCTTCAAGACGCGCGGTGCCTTCGCGAAGATCCTCTCCCTGTCCGGCGAGGCACGGGCGGCGGGCGTGGTCGGGGTCAGCGGCGGCAACCACGGCATCGCGCTGGCCAACGCCGCCCAGGAACTGGGCGTGGCCGCCACCGTCGTGATGCCCTCCTCCGCACCCGCCCGGTCGGTGGACATGGCACGCGCTTCCGGTGCGGACGTACGGCTCACCAATGACCTGCCGTCAGCGTTCGCGCTGCTGAACGACCTGGTGGCGGCGGGCGCGACCCTCGTGCACCCCTACGACGACCCGACCGTGGTCGCCGGCCAGGGCACCGTGGGCCTGGAGTTCGCCACCGACGCCCCGCATCTCACCGACGTGCTGGTGAGCATCGGCGGCGGAGGGTTCATCGCGGGCGTCGCGACGGCGTTCCACGCGCTCGTGCCCGGCGTCCGCGTGTGGGGCGTCGAGGTCGAGGGCGCCGACGCGATGCACCAGGCCCTGGCCGCCGGCGGACCCGTGGAGATCACGCCGACGTCGATCGTCTCGACTCTCTCGGCACCTCACGTTTCGCAGCTGACCTACGACCACGCCGTCGCACTGCTGGAGGACGTCCTGGTGGTGTCCGATGCGGAGGCCGTGCAGGGCTCGATCACGTTGGCGGAGAAGCAGAAGGTGTGGGCCGAGCCCGCCGCGGGCTGTCTCGTGGCGGCGGCGCGCACGGTGCTCGAACAGACCGGGCCCGACGTGCGGCTCGGGATCGTGGTGTGCGGCGGCAACGCGACGGTCGCCGACGTCGTGCGGTGGTCCAACGGCTGAGCCGGGAATTCTTGCGGCAGGCCATACCTGAACCACTGTCGCCAGGCTTGCCTGTACAGCGGCGACGGTCACGGCGGAAGGTGTTCGTGCCCGATCCGCCGCCCGGCCACGCTTTCGCGGCACCGGACGCACTGGAGGTTGAAGTGACATGGCTCCCCCACCGCGCAAGGTAGCGCTCGCGACCCTCACCGGCGCGACGCTGGAGTGGTACGACTTCTTCCTGTACGGCACCGCCTCCGCGTTGATCTTCAACAAGCAGTTCTTCCCGTCGCTGTCCCCCGCGGCCGGCACGCTCGCGGCGTTCAGCACGTTCGCCGTGGGCTTCGTCGCGCGCCCGCTCGGCGGCCTGGTGTTCGGCCACTTCGGCGACCGCGTGGGCCGCAAGTCGATGCTGGTGGTTTCGCTCGTGCTGATGGGCATCGGCTCCACGCTGATCGGCGCGATCCCGAACTTCGCCGCGATCGGCGTGTGGGCCCCGATCCTGCTGGTGGCGTTGCGCGTCGTGCAGGGCATCGGGCTGGGCGGCGAGAACGCGGGCGCGAACCTGATGGCGATGGAGCACGCGCCGTCCGATCAACGCAACAGGTACGCGGGCTTCCCGCAGATGGGCACGCCCGCCGGTCTGGTGCTGGCGAACACGGTGTTCCTGCTGACCAGCACGGCGATGTCACCCGCGGCGTTCTCCGCGTGGGGCTGGCGGATCCCGTTCCTGCTCAGCGCGGCGCTCGTGGTGGTGGGCCTGGTGATCCGCCTGCGGGTGACCGAGACACCGACCTTCGCGACCGCGGTCGACCGGCACGACATCGTCCGGTTCCCGTTGCGGCGGGCGTTGTCGGTCGGCGCCGGTCGCCTGGTGATCACGCTGCTCGCGATCGTGGCGAACTCGGCGGTCGCCTACCTGTTCATGGTGTTCACCCTGTCCTACGGCACGTCACAACTGGGGCTGGGCAGGCAGTTCCTGGTGCTCGCGGTGACCGGGGCGTCGGTGCTGTGGCTCGCGACCATTCCACTGTGGACAGCGGTCGCCGACCGCCGGGGCAGGCGCACCATGTTCGTCGTGGGCTCGCTCGCGCTGATGACGTGGGGCGCGGCGTTCTTCCCGCTGCTGAACACCGGCGACCCGGCCGTCGTGCTGCTCGCGCTGGCCGGCATGGGCCTGATCATCCCCATCACGCACAGCGTCCAGGGAGCGATCGTCGCCGACACGTTCCCGGCGAACGTCCGCTACTCGGGGTCTTCACTGCTGCTGCAACTCGGCGCCTTGCTCGGTGGCGGACTGGCGCCGCTGATCTCCACGGCCCTGCTCAACGAGACAGGGTCGTCCTCCGGCGTCACCGCCTACATCGTCGCGGTGTGCGGGATCAGCTTGATCGCCTCGCTCGCGCTGTTCCGGCTGCGTCCGGTGGGCGCGGTGCCCGTGGTCGCACTGAGCGCGGCGTCGTGACGCGGCAGCCCAGGGCTGGGTCTCCCGCGTCGCGGTAAGTAGTCTGCGACCGACGATTCATCGGTCACCAGGCGTTGTTCGGCGGTTCTGAGGGTCCGCCGCCGCCCGAGGCCGTGGTCGGGGGCTGGGGGGCTGATGGCTGGGCGGTCGGGTTTCTTGGACGTGACCATCGACTCTCACCGCGTCACCATCGCGGCAGCTCACCGTCGTCCGCGGCGCCGTCGAGGGCTGGAGCGACAAGGCGGGCGACTGGGGCTGGGAACCCGTGGAGATCCCCGCCGGCGCGTCCAGCGGCGTGATCGCGATCGACGCGGGCAGGAGCCACGTGCTGGCGTTGAAGTCGGACGGTTCCGTCCTCGCCTGGGGTGAGGACTGGGGGTATGGGCACCTCGACGTCCCTCCTGAGGCGCTCAGCGGAGTGGTCGCGATCTCCGCCAGCGCGCGCAACAGCGTCGCGTTGAAGTCGGACGGTTCCGTCATCGCGTGGGGTTCGCCGGACACGGGGCTGAACGACGTACCGGCAGCGGCCCGGCAGGGTGTGGTGCCGATCTCCGCCGGAGAGAACCACGGCCTGGCGTTGAAGTCGGACGGCTCCGTCGTGCAATGGGGCTGGAACTACGAGCAGCCGAACGTGGTACCGGCGGAGGCACTGAGCGGCGTCACCACCATCTCGGCCGGCCCGTATCACAGCATGGCCTCGAAGGCCGACGGCACGATCGTCATCTGGACCCAGCACTCCAACACTCCGTGCTGGTTCACGAGGATCGTGCGCAACGCGGTGGCCGTGGCCGGGGGATACCAGTCCTGTCAGGTCTTGCTGAACGACGGCTCGGTGATCTCGGAGAGCTGGCCGGACGGCCTCAACAACGGTCCGTTCCCCGTACCGCCCGCCGCGCAGAGCGGTGTCGTCTCGGTGAGCAGCGGCTACAACCACAACCTCGCGATCAAGGCGGACGGCACCGCGTTCGGCTGGGGGCACAACGCCGACAGCCAGGCCACGGTGCCCGCCAAGTACCGCGACGTCATGGCCGTCGCGCCCGGCAAGGACTTCAGCATCATCCTGCTGGAATGACACCACTCACGAGCGGGCGGTGCGGAGTCCAGCGCAGGTGCACGTTGCGGTCCGGCGCGTCCGCCCGCAGCAGGGACAGGCGCGGGCGGACGGCGTCGGTGCGCGCGGTCGGCGGCTTGCGGCTGCCCGCCCGGTACTGAACGGGCCACTGCACGTCGCGGTAGTCCTGTTCGGCTGCCGCGTGCAGAGTCCAGTGCGGGTCGTACAGGTGGGTGCGGCCGATCGCGCACAGGTCGGCGCGGCCGGCCAGCAGGATGGAGTTGACGTCGTCGTAGGAGGCGATGGCGCCGACGGCGATGACCGCGGTGCCGGTGGCCGCGGCCGCTTCGTGACGGATCCGGTCCGCCAGCGGGGTTTGGTAGGAACGGCCGTACGCCGGACGTTCGTCCGCCGTCACCTGGCCGGAGGAGACGTCGATCGCGTCCGCGCCGTGGGCGATGAAGGCGCGGGCGATCTCCACGGCGTCGTGTTCGGTGTTGCCGCCGTCGGCCCAGTCGGTGGCGGAGATGCGCACGATCATGGGGCGCTCGGCCGGCCACACCGCGCGGACGGCGTCGAACACCTCCAGCGGGTAGCGCAGCCGGTTCTCCAGCGAACCGCCGTAGGAGTCAGTGCGCTGGTTCGAGATCGGTGAGAGGAACGACGACAGCAGGTAGCCGTGCGCGCAGTGCAGTTCGAGGAGATCGAAGCCCGCGTCGGCACCTCGGCGGGCGGCGGCCACGAACTCGGCGGTGATGCGGTCCAGGTCGTCGCGGCCGACTGGGCGCGGGACGGGTGAGCCGGGGCCGTACGGCAGCGGTGACGGACTGATCGTCTCCCAGTTGCCGTCGGGCAGCGGCTCGTCCATGCCCTCCCACATCAGCCGGGTCGAGCCCTTGCGGCCGGAATGGCCGAGCTGGAAACCGATCCGGGCGGTGCTGCGCTCGTGCACGAACGACACGATCCGCGCCCACGAGTCGCGCTGCTCGTCGGTCCACAGACCGGTGCAGCCGGGCGTGATGCGGCCCTCCGGCGAGACGCACACCATCTCCGTCATCACCAGGCCCGGCCCGCCCATGGCCTTGGATCCCAGGTGCACCAGGTGGAAGTCGCCCGGCACGCCGTCGACGGCCGAGTACATGTCCATCGGCGAGACGATCACGCGGTTCTTCAGTTCCAGCTGTCCCAGGCGGAACGGCTGGAACATCGCCGGCGCGGTGGTCTCCAGTCCCTGGGAGGCGGCGAAAGCGGCGTCGACGCGGTCGGCGAAGTCCGAGTCGCGGGTGCGGAGGTTGTCGTAGGTGATGCGGCGGGACCGGGTCAGCAGGTTGAAGCAGAACCGGGTCGCCTCCTGCCCCACGTACATGCCGATGTTCTCGAACCACTCCAGGGACGCCTGGGCGGCTCGTTGCGTGGACTCGACGACAGGGCGCCGTTCGGCCTCGTAGGCCGTCAGCGCGGTCTCGACGTCCCGGTGTTCGTGCAGGCAGGCGGCGAGGGCGAGCGAGTCCTCCATCGCCAGCTTGGTGCCGGAGCCGATCGAGAAGTGCGCGGTGTGCGCGGCGTCGCCGACGAGGACCAGGTTGCCGTCGTGCCAGCGTTCGTTGCGCACGGTGGTGAAGCTGAGCCACTTCGAGTTGTTCGCGAACACCTGGTGCCCGGCCAGTTCCGCGGCGAACAGCTCGCGGATCCGTTCGACGGCACGGTCATCGGAGACACCCGGCGGGAACTCCTCGGCGGTGTCGAAACCGGCGCGGCGCCAGACGTCCTCGTGCATCTCGACGATGAACGTGGAACCGCTGTCGGAGTAGGGATAGCCGTGGACCTGCACGGTGCCCCACTCGGTGTCCTTGATGAAGAACTGGAACGCCTCGAAGACCAGGTCCGTGCCGAGCCACATGTACTTGTTGTGCCGCCGGTCCAAAGTGGTCCGGAAAACGTCCGAAGAGGACTGCCGGACCAGCGAGTTGACGCCGTCCGCGCCGACCACCAGGTCGTGCGACGCGCGCAAGGCACCCACATCCGGAGCGGGCGTCGAGTAGTGCACCACCACGCCCAGATCGCGGCACCGCTGTTGCAGCAGGCCGAGCAGCTCCTTGCGGCTCATCGCGGCGAACCCCTGCCCGCCGACGGTGTGGCTCTCGCCTCCGACGTGGATGTCGATGTCCGTCCACCGGGCGAACCGGCGGGACATGGCGTCGGCGAACTCCGGGTCGGCGTTCTCGATGCCGCCGAGCGTCTCGTCGGAGAACACCACGCCGAACCCGAAGGTGACGTCCGGGGCGTCACGTTCCCAGACGGTGATGTCGTGCGCGGGGTCGAGCTGCTTCATCAACGCGGCGAGGTACAGGCCACCGGGGCCACCGCCGACGATCGCGATCTTCACGCCGGCTCCTCGTCCTCGACGATCTTGCGCAGTGCGAACCGCTGCAGCTTGCCGCTGGCGTTGCGCGGCAACGAGGTGCGGAACCGCACGTCGCGCGGGTACTTGTAGGGCGCGATGGTCCGCTTCACGTGGTCCTGGATCTCCCTGGCCTTCGCCGCGTTCCCCTCCACGCCGTCACGCAGCACCACGAAGGCACACACGATCGAACCGCGTTCCTCGTCGGGCTTGGCGACGACGGCGGATTCCAGCACGTCGGGATGGGTGTCGACGGCCTCCTCGACCTCCGGGCCGCCGATGTTGTACCCGGAGGAGACGATCATGTGGTCGTTGCGGGCGTGGTAGTGGAAGTAGCCGTCCTCGTCGCGGTGGAAGACGTCGCCGGTGACGTTCCAGCCACCCACCACGTAGTCCTTCTGGCGCGCGTCGTCGAGGTAGCGGCAGCCGACCGGGCCGATGACGCCGAGCCGGCCCAGCTCGCCGGGGCCGAGCTCCTCACCGTCGAGACCGAGAACGGTCGCGCGGTAGCCCGGAACCGGCTTTCCGGTGGCGCCGGGCCGGATGTCGTCCCCGGCGGCGGAGATGAAGATGTGCAACAACTCCGTGGCACCGATGCCGTCGATCACCTTCAGCCCCAGCCGGTCGTGCAGCCGTTGCCAGGTCTCCTGCGGAATGTGCTCGCCGGCCGACACCGCGGCCCGCAGGCCCCTGAGCTTCTCTTCGATTCCATCGCGCAGGATCGCCTTGTACGCCGTCGGCGCCGTCGCGAGCACCGTGACTCCGTGCTGCTCCACCAGATCCGCGACCTGTGCGGGGGTGGCGGCCTCGGTCAGCAAAGCGCAGGCACCGGCGCGCAACGGGAACACGACGAGCATGCCCAGGCCGAAGGTGAAGGCGAACGGCGCGGTGCACGCCACGAGGTCGTTCTCGTTCAGCCGCAACACGTGCCGGCCGAAGGTGTTGTCGATGGACAGGATGTCGCGGTGGAAGTGCACGGTGATCTTGGGTGTTCCAGTGCTCCCGGACGTCGGAGCCAGCAGCGCCACGTCGTCGGCCGCGGTGTCGACGGCGGTGAACTCCCCCGACTTCGTCCCAGCACGTGCCGCGAGGTCGTCGTATCCCACGACCTTCAGCGACGACAGGGCCTCGTCCAGGTCCTCGGCGAACCTGTTGTCCACCAACGCGATCGACGGGCGGGTCCGCTCGACGATCGGCGCGAGTTCACGAGCCCGCAAGGCGGCCATCGTCGTCACCACGACACCGCCCGCCTTGAGCACACCGAGCCAGGCGGCCACGGTCCACGGGTTGTTGGGCGAGCGCAGCAGGACCCGTTGTCCTGGCAGGAGATCGAAGTCTTCGGTCAGCACCTGCGCGACCTGGTCGGCGCGGGTCCGCAACTCGCCGTAGGACCAGACCTCCCCGGCCGGCGTCCGCACCGCGGGGCGGTCGGGGCCGAACGTCGCGACCGGCACGTCGATCAGTTCGGTGGCGGCGTTGAGGCGTTCCGGGTAGCTCAGCTCCGGCGTCGTGAACTCGATGGTCGGCCACAGCGCCGATGGAGGGAGGTGGTCGCGAGCGAAGGTGTCCATGGTGAGTCCTTCCCGGGCGGGTCAGGAAGCGCGGATCATGCCCTCCTGGGCAACGGTGGCGAGGTGACGGTGATCGCGGGTGAAGAAGCGCCCGCAACCCAGGCCGCGGCCCGAGTCGGCGGCGACCGCTTCCTGCACGTAGAGCAGCCAGTCGTCGACCGATCCCTTGCGGTGGAACCACATCGCGTGGTCGAGGCTCGCGGTGACCAGGCCTGGCCGGGCCCACGGCAGGTCGAGCACCCGCAGCACGGGTTCCAGGATCGTGTAGTCGCAGACATAGGCAAGCGCGGCCAGGTCTCGCTGGGCGTCGGTCAGTCCCTCGACCGGGCGCAGCGGGTCGAACGGCCTGATCCACACCGCCTGGTGCGGGACCTTCTCACCCTCGACGGCGAGGTAGACCGGGCCGGGCACGTGCCGCATGTCGAAACTGCGCCCGCCGGACCAGTAGGCCTTCGACACCTCGGTCATCGAGCCGCCGGTCAGGTCGGCGAGGTAGTCCGCCGAGCTGGGCAGGTCGTCCGGGTCGGGCAGCTTCTCGGTGAACTCGGCCTGGAAGGTGCCGCTCGGTTCGCCCGCGGCGAAGTTCGCCAGGCAGACGTAGAGGGGCTTGCCGTTCTGGTAGCCGCGAACCTGGCGGGTGCTGTAGCCCCGGCCGTCGCGCAGCACCTCCACCTCGTACCGCACCTCCGCGCCGATGTCGGCCGGGCGCAGGAAGTAGCTGTGCATCGAGTGCATCGTCTTGCCGTCGGTCACCGACCGCATGGCCGCGGCCGCCGCGGCGGCGACCAGATCGCCGCCGTAGGCCTTGGGCCACGGGCAGGGCTGGGTGACGGCGGTGAAGGCCAGGTCGAAGTGCTCCGGCTCGGCCTTCCGCAGCGTGATGGCCTCGGTGAAGATCCCGGAAGTCATCCCGGAAGTCATCGCCGGGGTCATCGGGTCAGCCAGTCGCGGAGGTCCTCGTCCGGGACGTCGTCGAGGTTCACGACGATGTTCTCCGGCGTCCGCGTCGTCATCCACGTCAGCGGGTTGTTGCGGTCGAGGTTGCACTCGATGTGCGGCAGGAAAGGCGGCACGAACACCCAGTCGCCCTCCTCCATGTCGAGGTAGTCCTCGAACTTCTCGCCGAAGTAGATCCGCGCCCGGCCAGAGAGGACGTAGCCGCCGGTCTCCGCCTCGCCGTGGTGGTGCGTGACCGAGCGGTAGCCGGGTTCGTTGGTGACCTTGCCGAACCACAGCTTCGTGGCCGGGGTGTGCTGGGCGCTCACCCCGGAGATCCGGATCGCGCCACCGGAGTTCGCGGTGTCCGGGTTCTCCGCACCACCGCGCGTCACCACGGGCGCGACGAGCCCGCTGGGCAACCGGTACATCGAGTTGTCGCCTTCGAGCTGGTACTTGCTCAGGTCGGGCTCCATATCTCGTATTCTTCACGACCGTCAGATAGTGTCAATACTCATGAGGCCTGTAGCAGTGAACCCGGCCAGCCTGCCCGCTCCGCGCGGCTACTCGCACGGCACGCTCGCCGGCAACACGCTTTACCTCGGCGGGCAGACCGCCCTCGACGCCGACATGAAGATCGTCCCCGGCGGGATCGTCGAGCAGTTCCGCCAGGCGTTCGGCAACGTGCTGACCACCCTGCGCGAGGCGGGCGGCGAGCCGGAGGACCTGGTCAGCATCACGATCTACCTCACCGACATCCCGGACTACCAGGCGCACGGCAAGGAGATCGGCAAGGTGTGGCGCGAGCTCGCCGGCCCCGTCTACCCGGCCATGGCGGGCATCGGCTGCACCGCGCTGTGGCAGCCGGAGGCCCTGATCGAGATCCTCGGCGTGGCCGTCATCCCGGACGACCGCCTGGCCAAGCCGTAGCGTTTTCATGATCAGCGAAATGGGGACGCAATAGTGAAGCTCGCTTCTCTGACCGTCGGCGGCGTGCGCCGGGCCGGTGTCGTGGACGAGGCGGAGCAGTCGATCACGCTGCTGACCACCACCGTCGACGACATCGTCCGCGGCGGTTCACCCGGTGAACGCGGCGAGGTGCTGCGGCTGTCCGAGGTCCGCCTGGAGTCGCCGTTGCACCGCTTCAACCGCGACGTCCTGTGCACCGGCTGGAACTACCTGGACCACTTCGAGGAGTTGAAGGGCAAGCGCGGAGGACAGGAGCCCGCGTCCCTGCCCGAGCGCCCCACCTTCTTCACCAAGGGCCCGGACACGGTCATCGGCCCGGTCGACGACATCGCCTACGACCCGGACATGTCCGCGAAGTGGGACTACGAGGCCGAGATCGCGATGGTCATCGGCCGCGACGGCCGGTCGATCCCTGAGGAGAAGGCCCTGGACCACGTGTTCGGGTTCCTCGTCGCCAACGACGTGTCGCAGCGCGATCTCCAGCGGGCGCACGGCGGGCAGTGGCTCAAGGGCAAGAGCCTCGACGCCACCATGCCGCTCGGCCCGTGGCTGACCACGGCCGACGAGATCGACGACCTCACCGGCCTGCGGGTGCAGTGCGAGGTCAACGGACAGCTGCTGCAGAACGCCTCCAGCGGGCAGATGGCGTTCTCCTTCGCCCGGATCATCGCCGAGCTCAGCCACGGCATGACGTTGCGTGCCGGGGACGTGATCCTCACCGGCACCCCCAGCGGCGTCGGGAACGCCCGCGAGCCCCAGATCTTCCTGCGCGACGGCGATCTGGTGGTCACGCGGGTCAGCGGGCTGGGCGAGCTGCGCAACACCGTCAGGCGGACGGATCTCAGCGGGCCGGGCGATAAACTCACCGGAAGCTGATCACGGGGAAGGACGAGCCACTGAACGTCGCGGACACGACCGCGGAGCTCGACTCGCCGGCCCTCGCCGGGCGCGACCGGCTCGGCCCGCTCATCATCACGATCTTCGGCCTGTACGCGCGGGGCGAGCACAACTGGCTGTCCGTGGCGTCCGTCGTGCAGCTCATGGCGGACCTCGGCGTGGAGGGCCAGGCCGTCCGGTCCTCGATCTCCCGCCTGAAGCGCCGTGGGGTGGTCCGCAGCGACCGCCGTGACGGCGCCGCGGGGTACGCCCTCGCCGAGCCGACCCTGGAGACGCTCGCGGAGGGCGACGCGCGGATCTTCGAGCGCCGCCGGGCGACCGCAGAGGACGGATGGCTCGTGGTCGTGTTCTCCGTGCCCGAGTCCGAACGGGAGAAGCGCCACGCGCTGCGCACCAGCCTGACCCAGCTCGGTTTCGGCACAGCGGCGCCCGGCGTGTGGGTCGCACCGGGCAACCTCGCCACGGAGACCCGCCGGACCCTGGCCCGCCGCGGGCTGGCCGAGTACGTCGACATCTTCTCCGGCCACCACTTCGCGTACGGCGATCTGCGCTCGAAGGTGCGCGCGTGGTGGGACCTGGACGAACTGGCCGACCTGTACGCGGACTTCGTGCGCCGCCATCGCCCCGAGCTCGACGCCGGCGCCATGACCCCGGAGCAGGCGTTCCAGATGTACGTGCCGATGCTGACCCAGTGGCGGCGCCTGCCCTACAGCGATCCCGGTCTCCCCCTCTCGCTGCTGCCGCCGGGGTGGAACGGCGTGACGGCGGAGGCGTTGTTCGAGGAGCTGAACACCAAGCTCAGCGCACCTGCCCGTGAACACGCGCTGGCCGTGATCCACGGTCGCGGCTGATTTGCCGCATCATCGTGTTGATCGACCCCGGACTCAGGCGTCTAACTGGTGTCGGGGGTTGGGTGGCTGACGGCAAAGGACACCATGAGGTCGGTACGCGGGGGACAAACCTCGCCGGTGCGCGTGCAGGAGCTTTTCGACCAGCACTACCTGGGGCTGGTCCGCATCGCGGCGAGCGTTGTAGGTGACCGGGAGACCGCGGAGGACGTCGTGCAGGACGTCTTCGCGGCGCTGCCCTCGAACATGGACAACCCGCGCGGCTATCTGACGACCGCGGTCTTCAACAAGTCCCGGTCGGTGCTGCGCAGGAGGAAGGTCGCGCTGCGGTACCGGGTGGTGCCCGACCAGCCCCCTGCCGAGAGCGCCGATCAGCACGCACTGCGTGCCGACGAGCGCGAACGGGTGCTCGCCGCCATTCGCGGGCTGCCTGATCGCCAACGGCAGGTGACGCTGGTTCTCCACGAGAACGCGGTCTTCACCATCGCCGGAGATCGCGAGACGACGGCATCTCAGGCTCGGCACGCCTTGGACCTGGCTGAACGAGGAATGATCGCCCTGCGGCTGGTCGAGAGAGAAACCCCTTTGACGATGGCCCTTCTGATGCCGTTCACCATCTTCGTCGAGGCCGGAACCGGCGAGATCTCAGCCTGGAACGACAGCCTCACCGACACGACGCGAGCTGACAAGCCTGGCAGCGTGGATCATCTCGTCGCGGCGTTCGAGGACGTCCTGGACAAGTCACTTCCGTCCGAAGCGTCGTTGGCTCGGCTGGCTAACCTCGTCACGCAACTGTGACACCCAGCAGAGGAGGGATGCGATTGATCCCGGACACGAAAGGAGCAGCGGACGGGTGGCGCTGGCGCAAGGCCTCGGCCAGCGGTAACACCAACGGCGCCGACTGCGTCGAGATCGCCGACCAGCGCGACTTCTTCGCGGTCCGCGACTCGAAGAACGCCCATGGCGCGATCTTGACGTTCGAACCGGACGCGTGGACTGCCTTCCACGCCTGGCTCGTTCGCTGATGATCGCCCTTTGCCAGCGGAGCCGCGTCAGCGCTGGCTGACGCGGCTCTCCGTTCAGAAGCAGCTCTCCACGCAGTTGGTCAGCGTTGGCGACCGAGCAGGATGTGCGGATACCCGCGCTTGATCTGCTCGCCGAGTTCGACGTCAAGCTCGGCGATGAACTGGTCGAGGTACGCCAGAGCTCCCTCTGGAGTCTGTTCCGCTTCCTCGGCCTTGTACTCGAACTCGACGAACGTGCCCGCGCCTTCGACGTGGTCGAAGGCGATCTCCATGTCATCGAGAGTCCAGGCCTCGCGGGTCTTGTTCACCGTGACCAGCGGCGGGAAGCCGAGGGCTTCGAGCATCCGGCGGATGGCTTCGACATCGCCGACCGAGGACTCGAACTCGTCGGCGTGCGCGCGGCCGGCGGGCCAGAGCTTGTAGTTGATGGAGGCGTTGCCCTCGTTGTCGGTGCGTACACGCAGCCACTCCGAGATGGCTTCGGGCTCGGTGAAGTCACGGTGCGGCGCGTTGTGGTAGGAGTCGACCTGGTTGGTCGGATCGCCGGCCTTGGCTCCGCGGTTGACCAACTTTGCCTTGAGGTCTTCCGCGTCGGGCAAGGCGTACTTCTTCTCGACCTCGATGTACCTCACGTCAGGTCGCCTTCCTCGCTAGTGGTGGGGTGCAGGAGAGTCCGGATCTCGTCGAGCTGGTCGTCGGTGAGCGGGTCGCCGAGACACGTGACGTTCGTGTGGATTTGTGCAGCGTGGCGGAAGCCGGTGAGCACGATCGAGTCGGGTGCCGATTGCAGGACGTAGCGCAGCGCCACGCGAGCCAGTGTCGCGGAGTTGTGCCCGAAGCGGTCTCGCAACGGCGCGAGCTTGTTGGACGCGGCCCGCAAAGCCTCCGCGGTGAAAGCCGGGTCAGTGCTGCGGTGGTCGGTGTGGCTGAATGTCGGTGGCTGATCGGGGTCATAGCTCCCCAGGAGCACGCCCTGGCCGAGCGCCTGCTTGATCAGCACGCCGACGCCGTGGAGACGGGCGAACGCGAAGATGTCGGTGTCGTCGGGGTCGTAAAGCGGGCTGAGCAGGTTGAACCGCGCTTGCACCACATCGGGTGCGATTTCCCGGAACAGCTTGAGAAACCGTGCCGACTCCGCAGAGTGCGGTCCGGTTCCGCCCGCCCACTGTTGGGCGAAGACGTGCGGGGCGCGCATGCCGATCGCGCCGACGGCACCGTCGGCATGCCACATGCGCATGAGCTTGATCGCGTCCGCGAGGTACCGATCATCGTCACCGAAGTCGTTGCTGTGGAAGAAGTAGACGTCGAGCCGGTCGGTGCCGAGGTTGGCCAGCGTCGTGTTGAACTGGTGCCGCATCTGATCCGGGTGGTACGGGTGCTGGCCCGTGCCGGCGAAGTATCCGACTTTGCTGGAGATGACGAGGCCGTCGCGGCCGACTTCGCGCACCAGGCGACCGAGGAGACGTTCCGAACGGCCGAGGCCGTAGACGTCGGCGGTGTCGTAGAAGGTCACGCCGAGCTCATGTGCCTTCAGCAGCGCGGCGAAAGCCTCGTGTGGATCGACGTCGTCCCAGCCGATCGGGACGCCGTCGTTGGCCCTCGGGCCGCCGATGGTCCAGCAGCCGGCACCGATCGCCGAGACTTCTTTGTCCAGGCCGGGAAGGACCCGGCGTTCCAGGGTGGCCACAGTGCCGTTTCTCCTTTGTCAGGTGCCACACGGATCGCCGGCGTTGATGAGCGTCCACTCGTGGTTGAGCATCCAGCGGTCGTGTTCGCGCGCCAGGATGTCGCGCTGCTCAGGGGGAAGGTCATCGAGCACGGCGGTGACGACAGGTTCCAGCGAGCCGCGCAGTTCGCGGATCATCACCTCGACCACTGCGGCGCACACCTCGTCGAGTTGCTGCCGATCCGCGGCGTTCACGTCGGTTGCGTCCAGGGCGTTGAGCATGCCGCCGAACAGCAAGTAGGCGGCGTCTTTGAGCACCCGACGCAGCTCTCGTACACGGTCGCAGGCGGGACCGCCGAGGATCTTCTCCAAGCTCTTGAGCGTGTAGTCGAGCGGGAAGTTCCGGTCGATCCACAACTGCGCCCAGCGGGCGAGAATGCCGATGCGCCAGTCCTGGTAGCGGGCCTCGACGCGGCCCATCGACGGGTCGGGCCGACCGGTGAGGCCTTCCTTCTCGGCTCGGCGGGTGTAGGCGGCACCGATCAGACACTCCATACCGACGAGCATGTAGCTGATGCCGTGGTAGAAGGGTCGGCCGGTCGTGTGCTCGGCGACCCATCGCTCATCGCGCACGCCCTCGACGATCTCCTCGGCGGTGAGGTGCGGTTGCGGCTTCATCAGCAGGTCGGTACGGCCCTGAAAGGCGTAGGTCGCGTGCAGTTCCGCAGGGGTCATGAGTTGGTCGAAGGTGATGTAGGTGAACCGGGGCGGCACGCCCAGTGCGGTAAGCGTTCGGATCGCCAGGACGTTCTGCTTGCCGGTGGTCTCCTTGTCGAACCGCTCGAGGATCGAGGTGACGCCGGATTCCACCCCGAACAGGCACCGACGCAGCCCACGGGCGACCAGGCCACGCCACATCTCGGCACGCTCCCGGTGCCAGGTGTGGTCACGGTCGAGGCGCACGACCTGGTCCACCCGGCAAGATGTCTCCCAGGAAAAGCCCGCCCTGGCCAGCAAGTCCGCGGCAGCGATCGCCCGCGGCACCGCGTCATCGCCGCGGCCGATGAACTCCTCGTCGACCAGGTAAACGGTCCTGTTGCGGTGCGGGTGCCTGTCGAAGACCGCGCCGATCTCGCGCAGCGTCCAGCGCAGCGATTCCGGCTCAGCGCCGAACCACTGTCCTTTGTGGCCTCGTGGACAGAAGGAGCAGAAGTTGGTGCAGCCTCTGCTGAATTCCAGCTGTGCTACCCCGTTGCAGGTGAGGGTGAGATCCAGCAGGTCGAGTTCCGGGAGGATGTCGGCCTGCGCGAGGTTGGGCACAACAGCGTTGCGCCGACGGGCGATCGCCATCGTCCCGGCGCCGCGGGGAGCGCCGATGTAGCCGGCTCCGCGAACCTGATCCAGGGTGAGGTCCTTGTGCCAGTGCGACAGCACGTCGGCGATGGTGGGCTCGCCCGCACCGCGGCTGATGATCAGGTTCGGGTAGCGCTCCAGCAGCATCGACTCGTTGCGCGCGGTGAGGCTGCCTCCGGCGACGAACATCGGCGGGGTGTCCATGGCGTTCACCGCGTCGAGCAGCTCGGTCATGAGGTCGTGCTGGCCGAAGGTCGCGGAGATCCCGAGGATGTCGACTTGTCCTGAGTCAACGCGCTCGATGATGTGGTGCAGCTGCGCACCGAGTTGCATGTCCATCAACTCGACCTGTCCGAGCAGGGCGGCGCGAACGGCGCGGGCGAGGTCGGAGATCGCCAGCGGGAACCTCGGCAGTGGGAAGTGCTCCGGGTGATAGAGCGCGGCCAGCAGCAACCAGGGCCGCAACAGCCGATGCACGCCTTCGGTACTGATCTCGGCATGGGACAGCCATCCGTCCGGATCACGGATGTGCAGGTGGTCGGCGGCCCAGGCCGGCCAGGTTCGGGTGCGGTGGGGTTGCCCGGACAGGTCGGCCGCGGTCCACGTGCCACCGGGCTCGTGTTCGATCAGCACCAGTCGCCGGTCCAACGTGCCGGTGACGACGACCGTCCGGCCGTCGACACACTCGACAATCGCTTCCCGGACCCGGTCGGGTTGAGCAAGCGGAACCGTCCACGGCCCCGCGCCCACGGTAGGCGCCGTACCGGTGACATGTGCGATCGTGTCGACGAGCCGAACACGGCCAGACTGACGCGAATCACGCATCAGAGTCCCCCACGGATGTCGTCGCGCCTGAAGAGTGATGGAAGCGCCGTGCTGGCCGGTCGGGGGCACGACCAGCACGGCAGGTGATCACGCTAGGTACGCCCGGCGGTGTGAACCGGGAGGATTTCTCTGGGGTCGTCACCTACGGCAATGCGAGGGTGACGCTATGCGGGGAATGACCGACGGCATGACGATCGGGGAACGCGTCGCGTTCTACCGGCAGCGGCGGGGCCTGACGCAGCTGGTCCTGGCAGGGCTCGTGGGTCGCACCGAGGACTGGATGCGCAAGGTCGAGCACGATGTGCTCCCGCTGGACCGGCTCTCCGTGCTGCGCCGCCTTGCGAACGCGCTCGACGTCACCCTTGGCGACCTGATCGGTGAGCCGGTGCTGATGGCGTGGGCCGACGAGCCGGGCCGGCGGACCGTCCCCGCGCTCCGGGCGGCACTCATGGACCACCGCCAGTTCCTCACCGGACCGCAATCAGGAGAACCCGTCCGCCTCGGCACGTTGGCCAGCGACCTCGACAGGCACTGGAGCGACTACCAGAACTCCCGCTACGCCCGGCTCACAGAACGCCTGCCGCTACTGATCACGGATGCTCAGGCTGCCTGCCAGCACTACGGCACCACCAGCGACGACGGACTCCGCGCGCACGAACTCGCGGCCAGTGCGCACCAGCTGGCCGCTGCGTTGCTCACCAAACTCGGCGAAGCCGACCTCGCGGCGATCTCCGCGAGCCGCGGCCTGACCGCCGCCAACACCAGCGGCAGCCCCTTGATGATCGGATCGCTGTACCGGTCGGTCGCACACGCGCTGTTGTCCATTGGCGAGTTCGAGCAAGCCGTCGCGCTCACCCGCGCGGCCGCAGACCATCTCGAGCCCGGCCTCCGCACCGCCACACCGGAATACCTGTCGGTCTACGGGACGCTGCACCTCGTGGGCGTGGTCGCCTCCTCCCGCCGCGAGGACCGAACCGACACCACCTCGTTTCTCTCCGAGGCCGACGAGGCCGCGGCCCGGCTCGGCCGCGACGCGAACTACCTGTGGACCGCCTTCGGTCCGACGAACGTCAAGATCCACCGGGTCACCGCGGCGATGGAACTCGGCGACGTCCAGATCGCCATCGACCTCGGTCCGCGTGTCGACACCCGCGGCCTACCCACCGAACGACGCGTCCGCCACGCCATCGAGACCGCCCGCGCCTACGTCCGGTGGAACCGCATCGACGACGCGCTCGCGGTGCTGCTCGCCGCCGAACACGACGCACCCGAACAAGTCCGGTACCACCGGTTGTCCCGCATCCTCGTGCGGGAAATGATCAGGCTCCCCCGACCCGTCTCCGGCGCCGTCGAACTGGCCTCCAGGATGGGGGTGCGAGGCACCGACCCCCGTCAGCCGTAAGGTGGCTGGCCATGGCGACCACCGTGCTGCCCCAGGACCTGCGAGCTGATGTCGAAACCCTGTGGGCATACCACGACATGGGCCACGAGCCGCGCCGCTGCGATGTCGGCATCGGCCTGGGCAGCCACGACTTGGGCGTCGCCACCCACACCGCCGAGCTCTACCACCAGGGCATGTTCCCGCGCATCGTGTTCACCGGCGCCAACGCGCCCACCACGATCGAACGTTTCCCCCGCGGCGAAGCCGTGCACTACCGCGAACACGCCATCGCCCTCGGCGTCCCGCCCGAGGCGATCACCATCGAGACCCAGGCGACCAACACCAGCCAGAACCTGACCAACAGCCGCGAAGTCCTCACCGAGGCGGGCCTGCAGCCCGCGTCGATCATGCTGATCTCCCGGCCTTACCAACAGCGACGCGCCTATGCCACCTGCCGCAAGGTGTGGCCCGAAGTCGACGTCGTGTGCGCCTCTCGGCCGATGCCGCTCGACGAGTACATCGCCAGCATCGGCGACGTCGATCGAGTGATCAACATGCTCGTCGGCGACACCCAGCGCATCGCCGAGTACGCCCGACGCGGATTCGCCATCGAGCAGGACATGCCCGACGAAGTCGACGCCGCCTACCAGCGACTCGTCACGGCCGGATACACCAGCCGCCTCATCTAACTGCCGCTGCTGTCCTCAGTCCGTCCCAGGGCCCGAGTCCAGTACGCAGGACTTCGACCGGGCGATGACAACCGCGTCCTCGTAGGCCAGCCCGATCAGAACAAATATCCAGAGGCATCGCCGCACGCGTCGAACCGAACATATGTGCGAATCCGGCGCGACCGATGCCTCAGCGGGATCCGACGGCCGAGGCGGGAACGAAGCCGCACGACTGCTTCCACACCGAGACCAGGTACCACTCGCCGCCCGCCACCTGGCCCCGCACTTCCAGGGTGAAGCCGCCGTTCTCCTTCGTGTCCGTCGCACCGACCCTGACCTCCCGCGCGTCCGCGACCGGACGTTCCCGGGCGATGACGTCCTGCTGGACCGGAGGGGCGTTCTCGTACGGGATCGGCGTGATCACCGTCGGCTTGTCGCACACCTCGAAGACCAGGCCGTCGCAGAACTCGTAGTGCTTCAGCCGGAACTTGCTGTCCCGCAACGTGTAGACGGTGTAGAGCGGTTCCCGGCTCACGGCGAGTTCCGAAACGATGATCTCCTTCGTTCCGTCCGCCGCGGCACGCACCCGCGGGGTCGACGTGCCGAGCAGTTCCAGCACTCGCACGTACGCGCCGGGCGAGGTGGTGCGATAAACCTCGAACGCGCACCCTCCCGAGCCGCAGAACTGCATGGTCTCGTTCCTGACGAAGAACTCCATGAGCCCGTCGTTGTCGAAGTCGTCGACACGGGTGATGTTCAGCTTCACCTGGATGCCGGGCAGGTCGGTCTTCGTCACCTCTCCGGTCATCCACTCGACGAACTGGGCGCGTTGCTGTTCGGGGCTGCGCTTCTCGGCCTCCTGCTGGCGCACCAACGCCCAGCCCACCACGCCGCCGACCACGAGGACCAGCGCGCACCACAGCGCTGCGAGCTGGCGCAGGTACCGGACATGCCTGCGCCACAACGCTTCGAAGCCCACGTCGAGCACGATCGCGGCGACCCGCACGAGGTCGCGGCGGGTGAGTCTCCGGCCGCCCCGCACGTCCACCCAGAGCGGTTCGTCGACGTGGTCCAGCGCGGCCGGCAGCTCGGGATCGCGGGTCGAGTCGCCGACCGCGACGATCACCAGCCGCTTCGGGTCGTGGTTCGTCAGGAAGTGCTCGACCTCGAGGTTGACGTAGTGCGACCGCGCGGATGCCGGTGACGCCAGCAGCACCATCGCGGGCGCCTCGTCGATGGCGGTGCGCAACCGTTCGCCGAGCGGTCCGGACGCGGCCATCTCGTCGTCGTCGCGGAAGACCGGACGCAGCCGGCGACCCGGCGGGCCCTGCGGATCGGCCATCCGCCGGGCGTGCCGCGGCACCACGAACCGCTCCAGCTTCCGGTGCAGTGAGACCGCTCTCGACCGGTCGGACCACGAGTACGACAGGAATGCCCAGAACCGCAAGTGTCTCCCCCTTCGCATCACATGACTCGCGGCCCGCCCCCGTGCCGTCACGGCGTGGAATCACTCGCGGACGCACCGCGTCCATTCTTGCGTGCTTCCCGAGGGCACTCACCCGAACGTGTCCTGGTCCTGGAGGTACCGTGCCGTCGCATGAGTGCTCGGTTCCAAGAACTCGACTACCGCCAGACCCCGCTCGGTGAGCTCACCCTGCGCCGCCGGCTCGATCCCGGCAGCGGCAGGGAGATCCACGAGATCAAGCTCAACGACGAGTTCCTGATGTCGAGCCTGTTCACCGTCGCCGAGGTCGAACTGGCCCACCTCGCACTCGCCGAACTGCCGCGGGAACCGCTGAACGTGGTCGTCGGCGGTCTCGGACTCGGCTACACGGCACAGACCGTGCTGGAGGACCCCCGCGTCGGGTCGCTGGTCGTCGTCGACGCGCTCGGCGAGGTGATCGAATGGCACCAGCAGGGACTCATTCCGGCCGGCAAGGCGCTGGCCGCCGACGAACGGTGCCGGTTGCTCCACGGCGACTTCTTCGCGCTGCTCCGCTCCGGGCAGGGCTTCGATCCGGAGACGCCCGGCAGGCGGTTCGACGCGATCATCGTCGACATCGACCACTCACCTCGCCACCTGCTGCACCCGAGCAACGCCGACATGTACCTGGCCGAGGGCACGCGCCGACTCGCCGAACTTCTCAGTCCCGGCGGGGTGTTCGCGCTGTGGTCCAACGACCCGCCGGACGACGAGTACACCGCCACCCTCGCGGCGGTCTTCACCGACGTGCGCGCGGAGGTCGTCAGCTTCCCCAATCCCTTGCAGGACAGGGATTCCACCAACACCGTGTACCTCGCGAAACGCACTTGATCGACTGCGTCCGTTCGGCGCATCTTCGCCGATCGTGGTTTGCCGGCACGACTCACCGGGCACTGGGCCGTTCATGATGGCGTCGTACTGGGAGACCGCTCGGACGGGGTTCCTGGCGTTCGTGGGCATCGGGCTGTTGGTGCTCGTGCCCGTGGTGTTGTTGCACTACTTCCGGTTCAGGCGGGTGGAGCCGCGGCGGGCGTTCGTGTTGTACGGACTGCTCGCCTACGGCCTCGTCGCGCTGGCGCTGATCTTCCTGCCGTTCCCTGCCGACCCCGCGCGGGTGTGCCAGGGCGACCAGATGCTGTCCATGGTCCCGTTCCAGTGGTGGACCGACATGAGCAACAACATGTCGGCGTACGGACGTTCCGGCATCGCGGCGATGGTGACCTCGCAGGCGTTCCTGCAACAGTTGTTCAACGTCGTTCTGTTCATCCCGCTGGGAGTGGTGCTGCGCAAGGCGTACGGCAAAGGGCCGCTCGCCGTCATCGCCATCGCACTGGGTGTGTCGCTGGCCGTCGAGGTGGTGCAGTACACCGGCAACTTCGGCTACTACGCGTGCCCGTACCGGATCGCCGACGTGGACGACCTGATCTCGAACACCTTCGGCGGCCTGCTGGGGTGGATGGTGGCGCCCGTCGCGCTGGTGGTGCCCAGGGTTCCCGGGCACGACGAGTCGGCCGCGCCGATCGGCACCGTGACCGTGCCGCGCAAGCTGCTCGGGCTGGTCGCCGAGCTCATGGTGGTGCTCGTGATCGCGAAGCTGGTGCTGCACTCCGACCTGCGGTGGGCCCTCTGCGTGCTCGTGGCGTTCCGCGTCGTGCTGCCGGCCGCGGCGGACGGGCTGACCATCGGCGGATGGCTGATGCGCTACCGGGTCCGCAGCGAGGACGGCTCGCGCGCCAACCCGCTGCAGATCGCGTTGCGCGAGCTGCTCGGCGTCACCGGCCTCATGACCTACGCGATCGTCGTGTCGCCGCTGATCGACATCGGCCGGCTGGACGTGATCGTCGTGGGACTGTTCGCCGTCGGCGCGTTCGTCGTCCCGGTGTTCCAGCGCGACCAGCGCGGCTGGCACGAGAACGCGGCCAGGACGCGCAACGTGTTGACCGGTCGCGCGGCCGGGTACCCCGACCGCCATGACGACCTACACGCACTCGGCTGAGGCCGACATCGCGGCCGACACGCTGTTCGGGTTCCTGGCCGAGCCCAGGAACCTGCCCCGCTACTTCCCGCAGATGACCGCCGCCGAGCCCGAGGGTGGCGAGCAGGTGCACGTGGAGGCCGAGGTGCACGGCCACCACGTCGAGAGCGAGGCGTGGGTGCGGCCGGACGCCGAGCGGCGGCGGCTCGAGTGGGGTGCGGAGGGTCCGGACGACTACCACGGTGAGCTGCAGGTCGACGAGCTGGCGCCGGGACGGTCGCGCATCACGGTGAGCCTGCACAGCGTGCGCGAGGCTCAGGACGACGAGGTGCAGCGCGGGCTCGAACAGACCGTCGCCGTGCTCACTCAGACCGCGGCGGCCGATGACCGCTGAACCACAGGGCAGGCGACCGTTTTGCCCAGTAATGTCGTTCTTGTCCGCTGAGGTGCGCTTGAGCAGACAGGCGCCCACCTCCGCCCGGTTCAGCCCTGCCGTGGAGATGACCGGCCAGACCGCCCCGGAGGCTGCCCGACATGAGTGACCCGGAACTCGCCGCGCTGGTGGACGATCTCGCGGTCGTGGTGTGGCGGGGTGACTCCGGCGATCGTGCCCTGACCTTCCTGTCCCGCTCCGTCGAGAGACTCCTCGGTCATCCCCGGCAACGCTGGCTCGACGATCCCGGCTTCTGGGCCGGGATCACGCATCCCGGCGACCGGGAGGCGGCCGAGCGGCTCCGGTGGGACTCGGACGCGGACTACGAGTCGACCTACCGGGTCACCACCGCGTCCGGCGATCTCGTGTGGTTGCTGGAGAAGACGCGGGTGCGCGGGACGAGTCGCAGCGGCGTGCTGATCGACGTCACCGAACGGCAGGCGGCTGTGCAACGGCAGCGGTTCCTCGATCTCCTCGACCACGAGTCACAACTGCTCGACAACGCCGACGAACTCATGTCGCTGGCGACGAGGTTGCTCGGCGAGCACCTGAACGTCGACCGGTGCGCCTATGCCAGGACCGAAGCCGACGAGAACCACTTCGTCATGAGCGGCGACCACGCGACGGGGCTGCCTCCGTTGCCAGGACGGTTCGCGATGCGGGAGTTCGGCAACGGCGCGCTGGCGGCCATGCGCGCGGGCGAACCGTGGGTGGTGGTCGATTCCCTGAACGACCCCCGGCTCGACGCGGAAGACCTCGCCGCGTACCGGGTCACCGGCATCCGCGCGGTGATCTGCCTGCCGTTGTTGCGCGGCGGGCGGTTCGTCGCCGCGATGGCCGTGCACCAGGCCAGCGTGCGCAAGTGGACCCAGGACGAGATCGACCTCGTGTCGGTCGTGGTCAACCGCTGCTGGGAGTCGACGCAACGCGCGCACGCGGACCGTGCGCTACGAGACAGCGAACAGCGTCACCGGCAGCTCGTCGAACGGGCCACCGACGCGATCTGGTTGCTGGACCACGACCTGACGTTCGTCGCCGTGAATCCCGCCACCGGGCATCTGCTCGGCTACGAGCCGGACCAGTTGCTGGGCACCGCGGTCGCCGACCTCGTCGTGGACGGGCTTCCCTCCGACCTGTCCGCGTCGCACGTGGTGACCATGCGCCGCGCGGACGGCACCGACATCGCGCTGGAACTCAGCGTCCAGCCCACGCCGACGGGTCTGCAGGCGATCGGCCGGGACGTGACCGAACGCCGCCTGGCAGAGGCCGAACGGGAGAGGCTGCTGCAACGCGAGCACGAGATCGCCGCCGCGTTGCAGGAAGGCCTGCTGCCGCGCGAACTTCCCGTGCTGCCCCGGCTCACGACCGCCGCCCGCTACCTGCCGGCCGCCGAGCACTCGCAGATCGGCGGCGACTGGTACGAGGTGGTCCCGATCGGCGCGACGCGCGTCGGCCTGTCGGTGGGCGACGTCGTGGGCAAGGGACCCGCCGCCGCGGCGGTCATGGGTCAGCTGCGCAGCGCGTTGACCAGCTATCTGCTCGACGGCCACTCCCCAGCCGAGTCGTTGCGGCGCCTGGACGCGTTCGCCGTCCGCGTGAACGGCGCGGTGGGCAGCACCTGCGCGTGCCTGATCTTCGACTGGACCACCGGCGAACTGTGCTGGGCCGCGGCCGGTCATCCACCGCCCGTGGTGATCGAGCCTTCCGGGGCACGGCTGCTGCCGGCCGACGTGGGCGAGGTGCTCGGGGCGGGCGGCCCCACCCTGCGCCGTCAGCGCACCGCCGCCTTCCCACCGGGCGCCTCGGTGGTGCTGTACACCGACGGTCTGGTGGAACGCCGCGACGAACTGCTCGACCAGGGCATGCGGCGCCTGGCGGACGTGGTGAACGACGCGTCCGCCCTCGACCCGGCGGCGCTGGTGCGGCGGATCGTCACCGAGATGCTGCGGGACGGCCAGTCCGACGACGTGGCACTCGTGGTGGCACGACACCTCCCCGCACCGCTGCACCGCCACCTGCCCGCTGTGTCCGCCGAGCTGTCACCGCTCCGGCGAGCCGCGACGACGTGGGCCGCCGTGGCGGGCCTGTCCGAGGACGCGATCTACGACCTGGAGCTCACGCTGGGCGAGGCCGCGGCCAACGCGGTGGACCACGCCTACCCGAACGGCGGCGGCTCGTTCGACACCACTCTGGAGTGCACCGGCCGCGGGGTCCGCGTGACCGTCGCCGACCAGGGCCACTGGCGCCCGGCACCGGAGGACAAGGGCTACCGGGGCCGCGGCCTGACGTTGATCAGCACGATCGGCAACGAGGTCGAGCTGGACACCTCCGACGGCGGCACGACCATCCGCTTCCACGTCCCCGCCGAACCGAACACCCAGACCACGCCGCCCCCGGCACGTCCTCCGGCAACGGCGACCGGCCTGACCGACGGCTCCGACGACCACGTCCAGCTGGTGCTGCTGACCGGCGACCTCGACACCGCGACCGTGGACGACCTGCGCGCACCGCTGCTCGCCCGAGTGGAGGCAGCCGACGACCGGCCGGTCGAACTGGACCTCACCGGCCTCGACTACCTCAGCAGCTCCGGCGTCGCACTGTTGTTGCAAACCATGGCCTACGCGAAGGAACGCGGCCGCGTTCTGTCCATCGTGGCCGGTGCGGGCAGCGCGCCCGCCCGCATCCTCGACCTGTCCGGTCTGGCCCACACCACGCGGTGACCGCTACTCGGCCGAGCACCAGGCGTAGTAGCCGACGGCGATCGCGCCGGCCGCCATCGGGACGGCGGTCAGCAGGCCGGCCACCCCGTTGCCGGGGATCACGAAGGTGAGCACGATCGTCAGCGCGGCGATGGGCACCCACTTCGGCACGGCACGCGAGCGGAACAACCCAACGCACTGCAACACCGTGCCCAGCAACACCAGCACAGCACCGGGAATCATCAACGCGAACAGGTGCGCGTCGTCGTTGGCCGCCGCGATCACCGCTTCGCCCACCGCCTTGTCGACGCCAGGGTCGGTCGGGTAGAAGTACGCCGCCGCCCAGCCCGCGACGCCGGCCGCCTGCAACCCGCCACCCGTCCACATGAGCGCGGCACCCCAAGTCGCCCAAGCGCTCCCGCGGCGCCGCACGATCAGCATCGTCGCCAACGCCTGCAACGGCACGTTGAGGACCTGCATGGCCGCCAGCCCGGTGAGCAGCGTCCACCACAGCTCGCGGTTCGCCGCGATGTCGGCGTACGAGTAGGTCTCGCCGCCGCCGGCCGGTTCGGGCCAGAGCAGCCCGCCCGCGGTGGCGGCGACGGACGTGACGGCCAGGACGACCGCGAGGACGGCGACGCGCCCACGCGTGGAGGTCGCGGCGGTGTCGGGCGCCGCGGTGATGTCGACGGACATGGTTCCTGCCCTTCTGCTGGGGGTGTTCGGGGATCCGGGGAACGTTTTGTGGCTGGCGGGGAGTGGCGAACGAGGCCGGACGACATCGGTCCGCGCTCTCCAGCAGTTCCGCGGAGGCGTTCGCGGCCCCGCAGGCCCGGTGAAGCAAGCCCGGACCGCCTCGATCCACGCCCCACCAGTCCCACGGAGGCTTTCGCCGCCCCCAGAAAACCCTCGAACCCACCCCGCCCACATCGGTACCGCCCCGGAACCCCACCTCCGTGCTGACACGGAGGCCAAGGCGTCACAGCGGCCTTACCCTGGGGCGATGACATGGCCGCGGGCATTCGCGCTGGGCCTGCTGAGCCTCGCCGCCGCGATGACGGCAGGCGGCAGCTGGCTCCTGTTCCGCATGTCCCCGAGTGACCTGACCGCGGCGTTCGCCGGCTTGGCGGCACTCGGCCTGGCCATGGCGGCACTCGGCGTCACCATCGCGTTCCGGGTGCGCGCCAACCCCGTCGGTCCGCTGCTCGCCTGGGTCGGCGCGATCCTCGTCTTCCTGACGACGCGTGACGTCTACTACCGCAGCTGGCTCGACGACCCCGCCTCCGTTCCGCTGGACCCGCGCGTGGTCGCCTTCTTCAACGAGAGCGGCTGGTGGTTGCTCGCCGCCGTGGCGTTGCTGCTGCTGTACTTCCCGGACGGCGCGCTGCCTGGTCGCAGGTGGACGGTCGTGCCGCCGTTGGTCGTCGGGCTCGCCCTCGCCCAGCAGGGTTTCGGCATGGTGCCGCGGGAACCGTTCACCTCACCGATGGAGGGCCTCGCCCATCCCTGGGGCCCGCCGTCCGATGTGGTCCACGTCCTCAGCTTCGTGGTCACCATCGCGCTGGTGCTGGCCTTCCTGGCGTCCGGCGTCTCGCTGGTGCTGCGGTTCCGCCGGTCCTCCGCGCTCGTCCGGGCACAGCTGAAGTGGCTGGCGTTCGCGGGGCTGGCGACGACGGCCTATCCGGTCGTGTGCCTCGCGGAGATCGTGGTCACCGGCCGAAGTGGGGTCGTGGCAACGGTTTTCGGCGTGGTGACGATCGTGGCGCTGTTCTGCTCGGTGGGTGTCGCCATGCTGCGCCACGACCTGTACGACGTGGACCGCGTGCTGGCCGACGCCATCAGTTACACGATCGTGCTGCTGGTCCTCATCGGGGCGTATGCCTTGTCAGCGCTCGCGATCGGGCTCGTGGTGGGCCGTGACTCCCCTGCGGCGGCGGCCGGTGCCACGGCGGTGTGTGCCGTGCTGCTCGCCCCGGTGCGGCAACGTCTGCAACGAACCATCGACCGGCGGCTCTTCCCGCGGACGAAGGCGGCGCTGCAGGCGATCGACGATCTGCAACATCGGGTGCACACCCAGGCCGCGCAGCCGGAGGAGCTCGAGGAGGCCCTGCGCACGGCGTTGCGCGACCCGACGCTCCGGGTGGGTCTGCTGCTTCCCTCGTCGACCGGCTTCGTCGACGCGAACGGTGCGCCGGTGGCCGACACGGGGCTCGTCCCGATCACCCTTGGTGGCACGCAGATCGGCGTTCTCGCCTCGTCCACCACCACTCCGGCCGTGTTGCGGGTCGTCGCTTCCGCCGCCGCCAGCCTCGTCGAGGTCTCGCGGCTGCGCGGGGAGCTCGCGACGGCGTTGCGCGAGGTCGAGGCCAGTCGCGCGCGGCTCGTTCAGGCGGGCGACGCCGAGCGGCGGCGGCTTGAGCGCGATCTGCACGACGGCGCCCAGCAGCGGTTGGTGTCGCTGGGCATGGCGATGCGGCTGGCCCAGCGGCAGTTGCCGACCGGGTCGGTCGACGTGCACGTGCTGCTCGACCAGGGCGTCGCCGAGCTGGCCACCGCGATCGCCGAGCTCAGGCAGATCGCGCACGGCCTGCGTCCCACCAGCCTCGACGACGGGCTGCACTCCGCTCTCGCCGCGCTCACGAACAAGCTGCCGGTGCCGGTGGCGTTGGAGATCATGTCCGAACCGCTGGCCGACGACATCGCGACCACCGCCTACTTCGTCGCCGCCGAGGCGATCACCAACGCCGCCAAGCACGCGCGCGCCAGCACGATCACGGTCCGCGTGACCCAGCAGGCGGACGAGGTGAACGTGTGGGTGAAGGACGACGGCTGCGGTGGTGCCGACCCGAGTGGTGGCTCCGGGCTGGCCGGGCTGGCGGACCGCGTCGCCGCACTGGGAGGTTCGTTGCGCCTGAACAGCAGGCCGGGTGGCGGCACGACGATCCAGGCGGTGCTGCCGTGCGCATCGTGATCGGTGAGGACTCGGCGTTGTTCCGGGAAGGCCTCGCGAGCCTGCTGTCCCACGCGGGGCACGACATCGTGGGCCGCGCAGCCGACGCGGACACCCTCGTGACCGTGGTGGCGGAGACCGAACCCGACCTGGCCATCGTCGACGTGCGGATGCCGCCCAGCCTGAGCGACGACGGTGCCAGAGCGGCCCGCCAGATCAGAACCGCCCAGCCCGAGGTCGCGATTCTGCTGCTCTCCCAGCACGTCGAGACCCGGCACTCCGTCGACCTGGTCAGCCAGGGCGGGTTCGGCTACCTGCTCAAGGACCGCGTGCTCGACGTCGACGACTTCCTCGAGTCGATCGCGCGCGTCGCGTCCGGCGGGTCGGCTCTCGATCCGGAGGTGGTGGGCAGGCTGCTGGGCCGGCGCACCACCGCGGCGCTCACCCCGAGAGAACGCGAGGTGCTCGGTCTCATGGCCGAGGGCTGCACGAACGTGGCGATCGCGCGGAGGCTGTGGCTCAACGAGCGCACCGTCGAGACCCACGTCGGCAGCATCATGGCCAAGCTCGGGCTGGCCGCCAACGTGGAGGAACATCGACGGGTGCTGGCCGTGCTGACCTACCTGGCCGAGTACAGCTGATCAGGTCAGCAGCTCCGCGATGTGCACCACCTGCTGCGGCGTCCACGACTGGTGCCCGCCGCCGTACAAGATCACGCGAACGTCCTCGTCCACCGTCACCTCGGCCACTTGACCGACCGGCCCGATCGAGCCGTACAGCCGGACGAGGTCACCTGGCGACAGTTCGTCCGCGTACACCGTCTCCACGTTGACGGCTGCGGACGCCGGCCTCACCCGCGTGATGAGCAACCACCACGAGACACCGCACACCGCGGGAGTCGTGAGCACCAGGACACCCGCGACGACGGGAAACCTGCTCACCAGCACGGCCGCGCCGACCGCCGACCACAGCAGACCCACCAGGGCGGCGATGTGCGGCGAGCTCACCGGATGGTCGCCGACCTGGAGCCAGCCCGTCGTGCGCACCCAGCCGTGCGGCGTCAGGCCACGCGGCGGCTTGCCGTTCGCGAGAGCGGGGGCGGTGTCGGCGTCGGCCGGTTTGGTGAAGAGATCAGTCGGCACGTCGCCACCTCAGCTGGTTCTTGCCGTTGCGCTCGCAGACTATTTCGTTGCCGAGCGGGGACCTCCTGCGCGCGCCCTCGATGAGGCACGGCTTGCCCAGCCTGGCCCTCATCCACTCGTCGTCGGACGGCGGGGACGAGGTGGTGGTCGTCTTCTCGGGAGGGTCGGACGGTTCCTCGGGGTGGGACGACGTCACGGGCGGGGCCGTCGTGGTCGTCGTGGTCGGGACCGGCGTGGAGGAGGTCGACGAGGGCGCGCTCGACGACGTCGCCGTCACCGCGCCGGGGGCACAGGCGGCCGCCCACACACCGCGCCGTTCCACCCGAGCGGCGGCCTCGACCGACACCAGCTCGCCGCGGGTCGACATGTCCGCCATCGCCGAGCCGTCGTGCACGACCGTCCGCGCGTAGTCCGCCCCGTCCGGCAGTCGCACGTCGACCGGAACCTGAGTGCTCCCCGGCACGCCGTCCTTCTTGACGGTGAGCCACACGGTCTTGCCGCGCAACAGGTTCTCGGCGCTGGTGCGGGATTCGTCCAGCCAGCAGCCCGCGATCCGGCGGATCCCGGCGACCTGGGCCTGGAACAACAGCCCGGTGGCAGGTTCCACACCCTCGAACGAGTCCACGCCGGACACCGCGCGAACGGTCACCTCGAAGTCGTCGCCCCTGCGCACGGATTCGATCCCGGAGTTTTCGTGCTCCCCGGGAAGTTCATCACCGACGAGACCTGCCGCACCGGTGGTGACGAGCACGCTGAGCACACCAACGCACATGATCGCGAGTCTCGCCGGCTGGCCGGTGCGCCACCACAGGCGGCGGACCAGCCCCGGACGTGGCTGGGGAACGTCGGACTCGGACGTGGAAGACAATGGCGGTCCCGACTCGGTGTGGTTCAAACAATCCCTGACACAAATTGGCTGGCGATCGTTGTCGTCGACGCAGTGTCATCACCACAATCGGCACCGTCAAGACGTGAAAATGGTTCAATCGAATATCTGTCGATTCTTCACAGAACACTCAAAGTAGTTCCGCCAGCAACAAGGCGGCACGTGAGGCACCGTCGGTTTCTACCGGCCGGTAACCAACGTCACGCCCGATTTCCCCGGCCATCGCGCCGGCGAGTGCTTCCCGGTCGACGACCTCGTCGTAGGCCATGCACCGACCCGCTCCATAACGGGCGAGCCGGTGCCGGACGTGGAAGTTCTGCTCGAAGTGGTGGCGCAGCGGCACGAAGATGAACGGGCGCCGGTTCGCGGTGAGCTCCATGCACGTCGTCAGCCCGCCCTGGACCACCGCCAGATCGCAGGCGGCGAGATGCCGGTGCAGATCCGGCAGGTAGCCGCGCATTTCCACGCCGTTGTGCCGGGGCAGAGCAGCCGGATCGATCCGCGGTCCGGTGACGACGAGGAATCTCAAGCCCGGCACCAGTTCCTGTGCGGCAGGCACCGCGTCGAGCACCCGGCGCAGCAGCGACTCCCCCACGCCGGAGCCACCGACCGTGACCACGCACAGCTTCTCGTCCGGCCGCACGCCGATCCTCCTGCGCACCGCCGCGCGCTCGTGCTCGTCCGGAGGGTCGAAGCCGGTCACGTAGCCGGAGAAGTCGAAGTTCTGCTCGGTCCACTCGCGAATCGCGGGCAGCCCCTCGCCGAACGGCAGCGAGACCACGTCGTCGGGGTTGCCGACGAAGATCGACCGGTCGCGCACGCGGCGCAGCCGTGCCCGTTGCTCGATCATCTCGAGGTTGTAGTCGGCGGTCAGGCGTTGCTCGCGCGCGCCGCCGTCGGGCATCGGGAGCCAGCCGACGAAGTCGGTCAGCCAGGCGAACGCGCTGCGCTTGAGCTGCGGGTTCTCGTGCAGGAAGTGGTCGGCCTCCCACGCCTCGTCCCCGATGACGAGGTCGTACCGCTCGGTGCCGAGAAGGTCCTCGAACACCATGAAGTTGTTCACCAGCACCGCGTCCAGCCGCCGGAACGTCTCGAACACGTGCAGGTCGTGCTCTCCCGCGTCGTCCTCCACGTGGGTCGACTCGGTGGCGAGCCAGTCAGACGCCGGGTGGATCCTCTCCCCCGCCGGGCCGAGCACCTCGGTGACGGGGTGCTGCGCGAGCCAGTCGATCTGCAGGTCCGGACGCAGTTTGCGCAGCTCGGAGGCGATGGCCAGATCGCGCCGGGCGTGCCCGAGCCCGATCGGTGAGCTCAGGTACAACGCGCGCGGTGGCCTGCTGAGCGCCCTGGACGACCGGGTGCGCTTGACGACCGGGTGCACCCGGTCGACGAAGTCCCTGATCAGCAGGTTGATCCGCACCGGATCGCGGGCGTGCACGCCGTGCCCGGAGCCGTCCAGCAGCACCAGCGACCCGCCGGTCAGCTCGGCGAGGCGTTCCCCGATCGCGTGCGGGCGGATCTGGTCGTCGGTGCCGTGGACGACCAGCACGGGGCAGCGCACCTGGCGGCAGCTGTCCTCGATGGACCCGGAGGCGAGCCGGCCGGCCGTGGTGTCCACCAGCGTGGCGGGCTCGACCTGGTGCGCCCACCGCACGGCGTCCTCGATCTGCTTGGTGGAGTGCGGTTCCGGGAACATCCTGGCGAAGAACCACTCGACGAAGTCGTCGTACCCGCCGTCCAGCCAGTGGTGACGGTTGTACTTCACCCCGCCCTCGGTCGACTCCCAGGCCTGCCGCTCCTGGGCCTGGGCGCCGATGAGCGATCCGCTGGCCGGGGCGATGGCGACGATGCCGGTGACCCGGTCCGGGTGCTGCGCGGCGGCGAGCACCGACCACGCGTCCCCGCGCGACAACGCCACCAGCACCGCGCGTTCGGTCGCCGTGGCGTCCAGGACCGCGATCGCGTCGGCGGCGTACTCGGTGTCCAGGTAGGAGGCCGCGCCGGGTGGACGGTCCGACTCGCCGCTGCCCCTGCCGTCGAACGTGACCACCCGGAAGTGCCGTGCGAGATACGGCACCTGCGCCTTCCAGAACAACGACGGCACGATCGACCAGGTCGGCATGAGCAGAACCGTTGGCCTGCCGGGATTGTCGTAGACCCGGAACGCGAGCCGCACCCCGGCGCGCTCGGCGAACCCGGTCTGGTCCGCCTCGCGGACCGGGCGCGGCTCGGCTGTCACGGCCGGACTTCGAGGACCTGGTTGAACGGCGTCTGGGCCACTCCGGCGAACCGGGTGAACCCGCCGGCGACCGCCACGTCGCGGATGCGCGCGGGGCCTGCCTGGGTGCCCAGCGCGAGGCCGACGTCCTGGGACAACGATGCCGGCGTGCACAGCAGGGTGGAGAAGCCGTAGTAGGTGCGGCCGACCGGGTTGAGGTTGTCCTCGACGTGATCGCCGGCCATCGGTTCGACGATCATCCACGTGCCGTCGGACGCCACCGCGTCGCGCACGTGGCTCGCGGCCCCGACCGGGTCGCCCATGTCGTGCAGGCAGTCGAACATGGTCACGAGGTCGTAGCCCGTGCCGCTGAAGTCCTTCGCGGACGCCACTTCGAACGTCACGCGGTCACCGACACCGGCGGCGTCCGCCCGTTCGCGCGCGATCCGGATCGACTCGGGGTGGTAGTCGGAACCGGTGAAGGTCGAGTTCGGAAACGCCCGAGCCATCAGGATTGTCGATGCGCCGTGCCCGCAGCCGACGTCCGCGACCCTGGCGCCGGCGCGCAGCTTGGCGGTGACGCCGTCCAGCGCGGGCAGCCAGCCGTCGATCAGGTTCGCCTCGTAGTTCGGCCGGAAGAACCGCTCACAGCCGATGTGCACGTCGGTGTTGTGCTCGTGCCAGCCGACACCGGACCCGCTGCGGGCCGCGTCCAGCACACGTCCGGCGTCGTGCACGGTGCCCAGCGCGATCTGGAACATGCCCGGCAGGAACGCGGGGCTGTCTTCCACGGTCAGCGCCACCGCGTGCTCGATCGGCAGCGTGTACCGCGCGGTGGCGGGGTCGTAGGTCACGTAACCGCCGGCGGCCTGGGCGTTGAGCCATTCCCGCACGTACGGCTCCGCGGTGCCGCTGCGGTCCGCGAGTTCGGCCGGGCTGATCGGGTCGCCGGACGCCATGGCGCGGTAGTAGCCGAGCTTGTCGCCCATGACGACGAGCGCGGCGTTCAGCGTGGCGCCCACCTCGTCGACGGCCCGGAACACGAACGCCATGAGCTTGTCGGTGTCGACCTCGGGTCTGGTAGTGGTCATTCGACCTTCCCTCCTGTGAGGGTCGGAACCTATGAGCGCCAACAGGACTGTCGCATCAGGTGCCCCACCTAGTGGCGAACCCGACCTAGACTCCCCCGTGTGCTGATGGGGCGCGAGTCCGAACGCCGACAGATCGAGCGGCTCGTCGCGAGTGCGCGGATCGGGCACGGTGGCGTCCTGGCCATCACCGGCGAGCCGGGAGTCGGCAAGACCGCGTTGCTGCACCACGCCGCCTCGTGCGCGACGGGGATGAACGTCCTGTGGGTGGCCGGGAGCGAACCCGAGCGCGAGATCCCGTTCGGCGCGCTGCACCAGGTGTTGCGTCCCGCACTGGACCGCATCGAAGAGATCCCTGCACCTCAGGCGCAGGCGCTGTCCGTGGCCCTCGCGCTGAGACCGGGAGCGGCGGGTGACCGTTTCGCCGTCGGTGCCGCCACGTTGAGCCTGCTCTGCCGGTTCGCCGAGGAACGGCCGGTCGCCGTCCTGCTCGACGACCTGCACCTGTTCGACCGGCCGTCCGCGGACGCGCTGGCGTTCGCCGCCCGCAGACTCGTGGCCGACCCGATCGTGCTGCTGGCGACCTCGCGCACCGCGGCGTCCGACCTGCCCGCGCTGCCCCTGTCCGGCATCGATCTGGCAGCCGCGGGCGAACTGGTCTCCAGCCGTTCCGACGGCACGGTGTCCCCCGAGCTGATCGCGCGGCTGCACGTGGCGACCGCCGGAAACCCGCTCGCGCTGATCGAGCTGGCGACCAGCGCGCACCGACTCGAACACACCTCCCCCGAGGCGCCCCTCCCGGTGTCCGCCGCGCTGGCCGACGGCTTCGCCTCGCAGGCGCGGTCGCTCAGCGCGTCCGGGCAAGCGGCCCTGACCGTCGCCTCGGTGGCGGGCAACGACCTGCGTGTGGTCGCCGGGGCGTGCTCAGTGCTCGGCGTCGCCGTCGACGCGCTGGGCGAAGCCGAAACCGCCGGCCTGGTCCAGATCTCCGACGGCCGTGTGGAGTTCCGCCATCCCTTGATCCGCGCGGCCGTCTACGGCGACGCCGCCCCCGAACACCGCCGCGCGATCCACCGAGCCGTGGCCGAGGCGTTCGGCCCGCACGACCCCGACCGGCACGCCTGGCACCTCGCCGAGGCGACCCTGGGCCCCGACGCCCGCACCGCCGATCTCCTCGTTTCCGCCGCACAACGAGCCCACGAACGAAGCGCCCACGAGGTAGCCGCAGCCGCCTACGAACGCGCCTCCCGCCTGACCCCGGACGTCGCACGCCACGCCGCGCTCTGCGTGGCAGCAGCCGAATCCGCCTGGCTGGCCGGCACCACAGCGCACGCCGTAGCTCTGCTCGACCAGGCAGGCGACCTGACCGACCCCGCGATCCGGCTGCGCTCGCTGGAACTGCGCGGCGCCATCGCGGCCCGCACCGGTTCCCTGACCGAGGCCCGCGACCTGTGCCGGGCCGCGGCGGGACGGGCCGCCAGTCCCGACGAAGGCGTCGTGCTCCTGGCCGACGCGGTGAACGCCTGCTTCTACCTGGGCGACACCACGTCCGCCGTAGAACTGGCCCACTCCCTGGAAAACCTGCTCGACCAGGTCACGTCCCCACGAGCAGTAGGCCTCGGCCAGATGGCAGCAGGCGTCGCACGCGTACTGGCCAACCGCGGCGGCGCCGCCCAGATCCGCACCGCCACCAACCTCCTGGCGACCTCCGACCTGCTGCACGACGACCCGCGCAGGGCGTGGTGGCTGATGATCGGCCCGCTGTTCCTGCGCGACGCCGACTCCGGCGCGGAGCTGCGCCGCATCGTCTCCCAGGCCCGCGCCGAAGCCGCCGTGGGAACCCTGCCGTCCCTGCTCTTCCACGTGGCCCGCGACGAGGCCACCACGAACCAGTGGGTCCGCGCCGAGGCGACCTACGACGAAGCCACCCGCCTGGCCAGGGAAACCGGCCACGACACCGACCTGGCGATGTGCCTGGCAGGCCTGGCCTGGCTGCAAGCCCGCCTCGGCGACGCGGCGCGCTGCCGCGCCCTGGTGGCGGAAGCCCTGCCGATCTGCCGCGCCCGCGACATCCACATCGGCCGCGTCTGGTCGCTGTTCGCGTTGGGAGAACTGGAACTGGGCCTGGGCGACCCGCACAGAGCCCTGATCCACTTCGAGGAGCTGGCCACCCTGCTCTCCTCGCTCGGGCTGACCGATCCTGACCTGTCCCCCGCGCCCGAACTCACCGATGCCCTGGTGCGTCTGGGCCGAAGCGCGGACGCACGGCAGGTCGCGCAACGCTACGGCGCCGAAGCTGCGGCGAAGGGCCAGCCGTGGGCGATGGGCCGAGCCGAGCGAACCCTCGGCATGCTCAGCGCGAACGGCGACCTCGACACCCACTTCGAAGCAGCCCTCCAGTTCCACTCGCGCACCCTGGACAACTTCGAGACCGCGCGCACCCACCTCGCCTACGGCGCCCGCCTGCGCCGCGCCCGCCGCCGCGTGGACGCCCGGCCCCACCTGCACGCCGCACTGGAGACGTTCGAGAACCTGCGCGCCGTCCGGTGGGCGGATCTGGCCGCGATCGAGCTCGGGGCCACGGGCGAGACGATCCGACGCCGCGCGCCCAGCTCGTCGCAAGCCCTTACGCCGCAGGAACTTCAGGTATCGCTGTTGCTGGCGGAGGGCAAGACGACTCGTGAGGTGGCGGCCGCGTTGTTCTTGAGCCCCAAGACGATCGAGTACCACCTGCGGAAGGTGTACACGAAGCTCGGCATCAGATCACGCGCTGAACTCGCGACTCGGCTGCCCTGACTGGTTCGCGGTCGGGAGGGCCTCCCAGACGAACCCGTCCGGGTCGGTGAACGGTTCGGTGGCACCGCTCACCACGATCCGGTGCGATCCGGTGCCCTCAGGAGCCACTCCGGCGTCCTTGGCGAGCGCCCGCCGCCGGTACAGCGCCAGCTTCACCGAGCCCGGCGAGGCGAACTCCACGTACATGCGGCCGAAGCTCTTGGCCACGGAGAAGCCCTGGTCGAGGTAGTACCGCTTGCTCGCGGCCACGTCGGCGACGCCGAGCAGGAGCACGACGTCGTCGATCAGCCCGGTGGCCGGACCGGTGTCCTTCTTGGCCGAGGTCGCGACCTTCCAGATGGCGCCGTCCGGAGCCTGCACGACCCCGCCGTAGCCCCAGATGGACTTCGCGGCGGGCTTCAGCACCGTCGCGCCGGCCTCCACCGCGGCACCGATCAGCGAGTTGACGTCGGCGGGCTGCGCCACCGTGAGAGACAGGGTGTAGCCGCGGAAGCCGGTGGACGATTCCTGCCCTGCACGCAGCCGCAACCGGGAGTCGAGAGCGAAAGCGTTGGCGTAGAAGCGTTCCGCGGCGGCGAGGTCGGCAACTTCGAGGGTGATCGCGTCGATTGAGGTCATGCCGGAAACGCTAGGCGCGGCGTGGTGATCGGTGCTTCTCGATTCCTGACCGGTCTCCGATCACCCGCCGAGCGCGGGTGACTGGTCAGACCTCGATCGCCTCGATGGCCGCCGCGGCCAGCGGCGCCGCCGTCTCCGCGTACCGAGTCGCCAGCCCCTGGAACAACTGCTCCGCCTCGATCGCCGGCCAGTCGTCAGCCAGCAACTCGGCCGGCAGGTGCGGATCCTGCCGCACCAGATCGAGCCAGTCCGCGTGCAACAACAACTGCCGCGCCAAGTCGTCCGGCAACGAGTCCGACGGGTCGCGCCACCGCGCCAGAAAGTCCTGGTAGCGAGCAGCGATCGCACCCGTGTCGAAGGCGCGCGTGGCCAGGTCAGCGGCCTCGGTGGGTTTGGCGTGCTGAGCGGTGAAGACCGTGACGTTCTCGGTCAGGCCCAGGTCGGCGACCATCTCGGCCACGTCGCGGGCGCCGGGCGCGATCCACAGACCGTTCTGCACGGGGCCGAAGCCGGCCCATTCCAGTTGCGAGCGCAGGTCGTGGCGCTCGCCCCGGCGGCCTTCCGGCAGGGAGAAGCCCACCAGGGTCCAGGTGCCGTCCCAGTCCCTGTTCACGGCGCCGCGTTGCCAGATGCGGCGTTCGCCGTCCTGGAGGACGTCCTTCGCCCGGGGCGTCAGTCCGAAGTAGACCTTGCGGCCGTTGCGGTGCTTCTCCAGCAGGCCCCGGGAGGTCATGCGGGACAGCGTGGAGCGAACGGCCTCCTCCGAGACGTCCACCCGGCCGAAGACGTCGATCACGCTGCCCGAGTAGACCGCGATGTCGCGGCCCAGCACGTACAGACCCAAAAAGTTCAGCATCAACGACTGCGGCGTCACGCCTGTCACGATACATGTTGGGCACCATCTAGACGAGCGTCACAGATTTGCCGTACGTTGGATCGAGTCGCCCAACGGAGAGGACTCGTCGGATGGATCTGTCGGGAAAGGTCGCGGTCGTGACCGGCGCCGGACGCGGGCTGGGGCGGGCGTACGCCGAAGCCTTGGCGCGCCACGGGGCTCACGTCGTGGTCAACGACGTGGACGAGAGTGCCGAGGAGGTCGCGGCGAGCATCGCAGGCTTGGCCGTGGTCGCGCCGGTCGGGTCCACCAAGACCGCGGAACGGCTGGTCGCCGCCGCCGTCGAGGAGTTCGGACGGCTCGACGTGATGGTCACGAACGCGGGCATCCTGCGCGATCGGGTGCTCTGGAAGATGAGCGACGACGACTTCGACGCCGTGATCAACGTGCACCTGCGCGGCACGTTCACCTGCGCGCGGGCCGCGGCGGTGCGGATGCGGGAGCAGGGCGACGGCGGCCGGATCGTGCTGATCTCGTCGCCTGCCGGGCAGCGCGGCAACTTCGGGCAGACCAACTACGCCGCGGCGAAGGCGGGGATCACCGCGATGGCGCGGACCTGGGCGTTGGAGCTCGGGCGGTCGGACATCGCGGTCAACGCCGTCGTACCGGTCGCCGCCACCGAGATGACCAGGACGATTCCGGCGTTCGCGCCGTTGATCGAGGAGTCCGAACGGACCGGGGTGCCGCTGCCAGCCTGGGTGCGCAGGGACGAGGGGCTCGGCACGGTGGAGGACGTCGCGGAGCTGATCGTCTTCCTCGCCTCGGACGCGGCGAAAGGTGTTACGGGACAAGCGATCGGCGTCGGTGGCGACCGGCTCGCGCTGTGGGCGCACCCCGCCGAGAAACAGGTCCAGTTCGCGGACGGTGGCTGGCGGGCAGGGGCGATCGCCGAGCGCTGGCACGAGTTCGACGCCGAGACCTACGGCATCCCGGCCCCGGTGGCGCCGTGAACAGTCCCAGGATGAACGTGGACGACCTGGTCGCGATCGACGTCCACACGCACGCCGAGATCTCGGGCGACGGCCACAGTTCGCTCAGCCCCGCGCTGATCGAGGCGTCCGCGAAGTACTTCAAGGCGGCCCACCGCCAGCCGACGATCGCCGAGACCGCGCAGATCTACCGCGAGCGCAACATGGCCGCGGTGATCTTCACGGTCGACGCCGAGCACGCCACCGGCCATCCGCGCATCGCCAACGAGGAGATCGCCGCGTCCTGCGCCGAACACTCCGACGTGCTGATCCCGTTCGCGAGCGTCGACCCGTGGAAGGGCCGCACGGCAGTAAGAGAAGCGCGCAGGCTCGTCGAGGAACACGGCGTGCGCGGCTTCAAGTTCCACCCCAGCCTGCAGGACTTCTCGCCGGACGACCGGATGGCCTACCCGCTCTACGAGGTGATCGAGGAACTCGGCGTCCCAGCGCTGTTCCACAGTGGACAGACCGGGATCGGCGCCGGCGTGCCGGGTGGCGGCGGGATCAGGCTCAAGCACTCCAACCCCATGCTCGTGGACGACGTCGCGGTCGACTTCCCGCACCTCAGGATCGTGCTCGCGCACCCGTCGTTCCCGTGGCAGGACGAGGCGCTCGCCGTCGCCACGCACAAGCCGTTCGTGTACATCGACCTGTCCGGCTGGTCGCCGAAGTACTTCCCGCCGCAGCTCGTCCGCTACGCCAACACCGTGCTGCAGGACAAGGTCCTGTTCGGCTCGGACCACCCCGTGATCACCCCGGACCGCTGGCTCGCCGACTTCGCGAAGCTGGAAATCAAGGAAGAAGTCCGCCCCAAGATCCTCAAACACAACGCCGCCCGCCTGCTAGGACTAGGGCCTGCTTCAGGGGCCCATGTCCGCGATAGGCGGGCCTGAGGCGGCCCCTGGGGGCACGGGCGGACGAGCCACATGCAACACCGGCATGCGGCTCGTCCGCCCGCACCGCCAGGAACCACCTCAGGCGCGCCTCTCATCGAACGAGACCCCTGAAGCAGGCCCTACAAGGAGGACGCATGACCACCACCGTGCACGGGCTCGAAGAGCTCAAAGCCCTGGCAGGGAAAGACCTCGGCTACACCGACTGGCTGCAGATCGACCAGGGCCGCGTCGACACCTTCGCCGACGCGACCGACGACCACCAGTGGATCCACACCGACCCCGAACGCGCCGCCACCGGACCGTTCGGCGGCACGATCGCGCACGGCTACCTGACGCTGGCGCTGCTCATCCCGCTCATGACCGAGCTGCTCGACGTGTCGGGCGTGCGGATGAGCCTCAACTACGGCCTGGACAAGGTGCGCTTTCCCGCTCCCGTGCCGGTCGGCGCCAAGATCCGGCTGAAAGGCCAGGTCGCCGGCGTCGAAGAGGTCAAGGGCGACGGGGTGCAGCTGACCATCGACTTCGCGGTCGAGATCGAGGGTTCCGACAAGCCCGCGTGCGTCGCACGCGGCGTCTACCGCCACTACGCATGAGGTGAAGTCATGGCGACAACAACGCAGTTACGCCGTGCGGTCGCGTCGAGCTTCCTCGGCAGCGTGATCGAGTACTACGACTTCCTGCTCTACGCCACGGCTTCCGCGGTCGTGTTCAACAAGGTCTTCTTCTCCTCGCTGGACCCGCTGGTCGGCACGATCGCGAGCTTCGGCACGTTCGCCACCGGCTACCTCGCCCGCCCGCTCGGCGGTGTCCTCTTCGGACACTACGGCGATCTGCTGGGCCGCAAGAAGATGCTCGTGCTGACGATGAGCCTGATGGGTGTGGCGAGCTTCCTGATCGGCCTGCTGCCCACCTACGCCCAGGTCGGCTGGCTCGCCCCGGCGGGACTGATCCTGCTGCGGGTCGTGCAGGGCATCTCCGTCGGCGGCGAATGGGGTGGCGCGGTCCTCATGTCCGCCGAGCACGCGACCAGCAGGCGCGGGCTGTGGGCGAGCTTCACCAACGCGGGCGCGCCGTGCGGCATGGTGTTGTCGACCGTCGCGCTGACCGGCACCGCCGCGTTGGTCGGCGAGCAGGCGTTCCTCGAGTGGGGCTGGCGGGTGCCGTTCCTGCTGAGCCTGGTGCTGCTCGGCATCGGCCTGTTCGTGCGCATGAAGGTCGAAGAGACGCCGGTGTTCCAGGCCCAGCGCAAGCGCACCTCGGCTCCGCTCGTCGACGTGCTGCGCAACCACCCCCGCACGCTGTTGCTCGGCATCGGGGTCGGCCTCGCGGCGTTCGTCGCGCAGTCCACGCTCACGACGTTCGTGCTCGCGTACGGCGTCCAGGCGGGCAACAGCAGACAGGCGATCCTGAACGCCCTGACGCTGTCGTCCGCGCTCGCGGTGATCGGCATCATCGGCTGGTCGGCGGCATCGGACAGGTTCGGTCGCAGGCCGATCGTGCTCGCGGGCGCGGTGCTGATGGCTGCCTTCGGGTTCGCACTGTTCCCGTTGGTGGACAACGGTTTCATCGTCATCGCGCTCATCCTCGGCCAGGCCGTGATCCATCCGATGATGTACGGACCGCTCGCCGCGCTCTACAGCGAGCTGTTCAGCACGGGCAGCCGCTACACCGGCGCCTCGCTCGGCTACCAGCTCGCGGGCCTGGGCGCGGGTCTCGCCCCGTTGCTGTTCGCGCAGGTGCAGAGCGTGGCCGGCACCGGCGCGATCCCGTTCATCCTCGCGGCGTTCTGCGTGCTCACCGTCGTCTGCACGGTCGCACTGCGCGAGACCAGCAACACCAGCCTGACAGGAGACAGGGATGCGGAACGCGGGACTGGGCAGCTGGCCACACCGCCGCGCGCGCATGGCGCCGAAGCGTGAGGCGTTCACCTACAACGGAATCTCCACGACCTACGAGGAAGTAGCGGCACGCACGACGAAAGTCGCGCGACGGCTCGAAGAACTCGGTGTCCGCCACGGTGATCGCGTCGCGTACCTCGGCCCCAACCACCCTTCGTTCGCCGAGACGATGTTCGCGGCGCACCAGCTGGGCGCGATCTTCGTCCCGCTGAACTTCCGCCTCACCCCCGCGGAGATCAACTACCAGCTCGGTGACAGCGGCGCGCGCGTGCTGATCCACGCGCCGTCGCACCACACCGAGCACCCGCGCGCCATCTCGCTCGACTCGTACGAGGACTGGCTCGCGGACGGCTCGGAGGAACCGCTCGACGTGCCGGTCGGCATCGACGAGCCCGCCCTGATCCTCTACACCTCCGGCACCACGGGCAGGCCCAAGGGCGCGATGCTCAGCCACGCCAACCTGCTGTGGAACACGTTCAACCTGATGATCGGCGTCGACGTCGCCTCAGACGACGTCGCGCTGGTCGCCGCCCCGCTCTTCCACGTCGCCGCGCTCACCCAGACGCTGCTGCCCACCTTCATCAAGGGCGGGCACAGCGTGATCACCCCGCGCTGGGACGTCGACGAGTGCGCCGACCTGATCGAGAAACACCGCGTCACCTGGATGTTCGGCGTGTCCACGATGTACGCCGATCTAGCCGCGTCATCGCGCTGGCCCGCCACCGACCTGTCGTCGTTGCGGGTGCTGTTGTGCGGCGGGGCGGCGGTGCCGGACGCGGTCATCCGCACCTACCAGGACCGCGGACTGGTGTTCTGCCAGGGCTACGGCCTCACCGAGACCTCGCCCGGCGCGTCGTTCCTGGAGGCGGCCGACAGCGTGCGCAAGGCGGGTTCGGCGGGCACCCCGGTGTTCTTCGGCGACCTGCGGCTGGCCGACACCGGCGAGATCGAGGTGCAGGGCCCCAACGTCACCCCTGGCTACTGGAACGACCCGGTCGCCACCGCGGCCGCGTTCACCGAGGACGGCTGGTTCCGCACCGGCGACATCGGGCGGCTCGACGACGGCCATCTGTACGTCGTCGACCGGCTCAAGGACATGTTCATCTCCGGCGGTGAGAACGTGTACCCGGCCGAGGTCGAGAACGCGATCACCGACCACCCGGACGTCGCCGAGGTCGCGGTCGTAGGAGTGCCCGACGCACGGTGGGGCGAGGTCGGGCGCGCGTTCGTGCGACCCCGCGCCGGCGCCGACGTCAACGCGGCCGGACTGCGGGAGTTCCTGTTGCCGCGCCTGGCGAAGTACAAGATCCCGGTGCACGTCGAGGTGGTGGCCGAGCTGCCGCGCACGGGTTCCGGGAAGGTCCTCAAGCCCGCGCTGCGCCGGTTGCCGCTGTGACCGCGTGGCGGGCCAGGATCGTCTGGACCGCCTCGTCCACCGAGTGGGCCATGGCCTTCTCGGTGGGCGCCCAGTTCATCAGCAGCATGCGGGGCCAGAACGCGAAGTTCGAGATCATGCCGAGGAACTGGGTCGCGGCGAGGATCGGGTCGTCGACGCGCAGCGTGCCCGCCTCGGACTCCGCGGCGAGGTAGTCGCGGACAGCGTCGAAGAACGGCTGTTTGCCCAGTTTGAACTGGGTCTGGCCGAGCTCGGGGAACCGCGGCGCCTCCGCGATGACGATGCGGAACAACGCGACCATGCCGGGGCGCGTCAGCAGCGCGACGTACCGGTTGCCGAGGATCGTCAGGCCGTTGCCGGGGTCACCGGCCGGTGGGGTGAGCGCGCCGTCCTCGGTCCGCCAGTAGTCCGTGACGATCGCGTCGAACAGCTCGGCCTTCGTCGGGAACTGCTTGAACAGCGTCGCCTTCGACACCCCGGCGGCGTCGGCGATGCGCGCCAGCGAGGTCTTGTCGTAGCCGGACTCCAGGAACAACGCGGTCGCGGCGTCGACGATCGCCGTCCGCTTCTGCTCCGCCAGGCGCTGGTGGTAGGTCGACACCCTCCCAGTATGCCATGAGGTGAGTCACTTGACTCACCATCACCGATCCGCCTATCGTCCCGAGGCGAGTCACTCAACTCACCACTGGAGAGAAACGATGGGACGCTTCGACGGCCGCACGGTGTTCGTCACCGGCGCGACGAGCGGAATGGGCGCGAGCCACGTGCGCGGCTTCCACGCGGAGGGCGCGCAGGTCGTGATCGCGGCACGGGACGAGCAAGCAGGCGCGCGGTTCGCCGAAGAGCTGGGCGAGCGGGCGTTCGCCGTGCGGCTCGACGTGACGGACGAGGCCGAGTGGATCACCGCGACAGCGGCGGCCGAGGAACGGTTCGGGCCGCTGTCGGCGCTGGTCAACAACGCGGGTGCGCAGCATCGGGCAGCGCTGATCGAACAGACCTCGCGCGAGGTCTGGGACGGCGCGCTGGCAGTGAACCTGACCGGACAGTTCCTCGGGATCAAGCACGTCGCGTCTTCGATCACGCGCGCCGGCGGCGGGTCGATCACGAACATCGCCTCGACCATGGGCAACGTGGGCCAGGCGTACTACGCGCCGTACGTCGCCAGCAAGTGGGCGTTGCGCGGACTGACCAGGACCGCCGCGCTCGAGCTCGGCAGGAACCGGATCCGGGTGAACTCGATCCACCCCGGCGTGGTGTCCACGCCGCTGATCACCGAACCGGTTACCGCGGGGCAGCCCGCGATCGGCGACCTCTACTCCCCCGCGCCGTTCGCCGTGCCCAGGCTCGGCGACCCGGCCGAGGTCACCGCGCTCGTGCTCTACCTGGCCTCGGACGACGCCGCGTTCGCGACCGGGTCGGAGTTCGTGCTCGACGGCGGATTGCTGCTCGGACCGGCACTGGCCGCGTAGCCCGTCCACTCGGGCGAACGCCCCAGGAGCGCGAGGATCCGATGCAGCGGATCCGCGTCGTCGTCCACGGCCAGCGCGGGCCCGAACGCCGCGCCCGGTTCCAGCCGGTTGTCGCCGTCCGGCACCGCGAGCGCGATCCGCAGCGCCGGTCCGGCCAGGTCCGGGGCCAGGTGGTGGTCGAGCCCGAGCGAGCGGGCCACGTCCCAGCCGTGCACCACGTAGTCGATCAGGTGGAAACTGATCGCCTGGGCCGCGGGGAAACGCGACACCGGACGGAACTCGGGCAGTTCGAACTCCCGTTGCGGCACTTCGGGTTCGGCGAAAGCGGCAAGGACGTCCTCGGCGGCGGCGGTGTAGCCGGCCACCGTGGCAGGACGGACCTCCCAAGCCGCGTGTTCTCCTCCCCGGCCCCGCGCCGCGGCGGCGAAGCCGTGGTGCTGGGCGGTCATGTGGGCGAGCAGGTCAGCGAGCGTCCACTCGGCACAGGGCGTGGGCCGGCCAAGATCAGCGGCCTGGACCTGGGCCACGACGGCGACGCTGGCCAGCACTGCCGCACGGTGGTGGGCCAGCAGGTCATTAATAGGCATGCGCTTACGATATGCACACGCATATCGTAAGCGCAAGGCCGCTATCATGGTGATCGTGAACGGCCGGCGACGAGACCTCGCGGCGATGATCGCGCCGCTGCAACGAGCGCTGGTCGCCGCCGAGCAGCCGGTGTTGCGCGCGCACGGCCTGAGCATGTGGGGCTACGTGGTGCTCGACGCCCTGGACGGCGAACCGGTGCGCACCCAGGCCGCGCTCGCCGAGTTCATCGGCGCCGACAAGAGCCGCATCATCGCCGTGCTGGACGAGCTGGAGAACGACAACCTGCTGGAGCGCACCCGCGACCCCGCGGACCGGCGCGCCCGGTTCGTCGCCATCACCGACGAGGGTCGCCGCAGGCACGACGCGGTCCAGGCCGACATCCAGCGCAACGAGGAGCGCGTGCTCGCCCGGCTGCCTCCCGCTGACCGGGCGGCGTTCCTGCGCTCGCTGGCCGCGCTCTCCGCACTGCCGGCCAGCGAGATCCTCGGCGACTGACTACTCGGACATGCCCGCGACGATCGACGCGCGGGCCGCCCGGCGCGCCGGTAGCACGGCAGCGAGCACACCGGCGATCCCGACGGCGACGAACAACGCCGCCAACTGTCCGAACGGGACGGACACCACCATGCGCAGGTCGTCGTCCTGCGACACGGCGAGGACGAGCAGCACTGCCGCCGCTCCCCCGACCACCGTCCCCAGCACCGCACCGGTCAACGCGATCAGGCTGGACTCGACCACGAGCACGCGCCTCAACTGAGCGCGAGTGAAACCCAAGGCGCGCAACAGGGCCGACTCCCAGGTCCGTTCGATCACGGACAACGTCATCGTGTTCGCGATGCCGAACAGGGCGGTGAGCACCGCCAGCCCGATCATCGCCCAGACGAACGCGAGCAACTGGTCGACCTGAGCGGTGAACTCGGCCCGGACGTCGGCGAAGCTCACGACCTTCGCCGTCGGCACGTTCTGCGTCGCGGCGCCCAGCAAGGCCCGGCCGTCGGCACCGGCGGCGGTCTTGACGGCGATCGTGTCGACGCCGTCACCGGGCCACAGCGCGCGGTCGGTGAAGGAGTCCGCGCCACCGGCCGGTTTGATCACGGCGATCACCCGCAGGGTCATGGAGACCTTGTCGACGGACGCGGTCAGCTCGCTGCCGACGTCCGCGTGCAACCAGCGCGTCGCGTCCTCGGTCAGCACGATTCCGTTGTTCCCCAGAGAATCCAACGAGCCGCGGACCACCTCGGGGCGGATCAGGGTGCCGAGCGAGCCGGGCGTCACGGCGGCCATGTCGAGCCGGCGGCTTTCACCGCCCTCGCCCACCTGCAGCGGCAGCCGGGTTTCCCCTCCAGCCACCTCGACGCCGGGGGTGGTGGCGATCTGGTAGAGCAGCGACGTGGGCAGCTGACGGTCGCTGACCGCGCTGCGCACCTCGTAGTCGGCCGGGAACTGGTTCTCCAGCTCGCTGTCCCTGGTCTCCTTCACGCTGGTCGCGATGACCGTCAGCATGGTCACGACCGAGACGCCCACCAGCAGCGCCGCCATCGTGGCGGCGGTGCGGCGCGGGTTGCGGGTGGCGTTGCCGACCGCCAGTGCCGCCGGCATGCCGGAGAAGGGCCGGCCCAGCGCCCGGATCACCGGGCCGACCAGCAGCGGCCCTGCCGTCACCACGGCGGCGAGCAGGACCAGGCCCGTGCCGATCGCCAGCGTCATGGCGAACTTCGGCCCCGAGGACTGAGTGAGCGCCACCACGGCCAGCAGCGCGGCGATCGAGGCCAGCACGATCGCGACCACCGCCCGCGCCCGGCCGGTGCGCGCGACCTCCTCGCGGCTGTCGACCTGCGTGCGCAACACCTCCATCGGGGACACCCGCGTCGCCCGGCGGGCAGGGACCAGCGCGGCCACCAGCGTCACGCCCAGACCGACGGCGAACGCGGCCGCCACCACCGGCATGCCGACCGGCAGCCGGACCGGCGATGAGGCAAGCACGGACTGGAGTGCCGCGGCCAGGCCGATTCCGGCGGCGAGGCCGAGCACCGACGCGAACACGCCGACCACGGCCGATTCGAGCAGGACGGACCGGAAGATCTGTTTGCGCTCCGCGCCGATGCTGCGCAGCAGGCCGAGTTCGCGGGTGCGCTGGGCGATGAGGATCGTGAAGGTGTTCATCACGACCATCGCCGCCACGATCAGCGCGACCACCGCGAAGAGGGTCATGGCCAGCGCGATGTCGTCGGTGCCGCCGTGGCGCGCGAGCAGTTCGTCGGTGTACGCGGCGCCGCCGGAGACGTGGATGTTGTCGCCCAGCGCGGCACGCAGCCGTTCGGCGAGCGTCGCCTGGTCCACGCCGGACGAGCGCACGACGATCTGGGCGTCGTAGGCCGGTGTCGCCGGGTCGAGGAACGGCGTGATGTCGGGCAGCAGAACCTGTGCGCTGCCAGGACGTTCCATCGTGCCGCTGTCGTAGATGCCGCTCACGGCGAACCGCACCGGCACCGAGTCGCGGCCGAGCAGCACTAGTTCCGACCCCACCGCGATGCCCCGGTCGCGTGCGGTCTGCTCGCTGACGGCGATCTGCCCGGCGGAGGGCACCGTCCCCTGCGTGATCTCCTGCGGGCGCAACACCGGATCGGCCGCGAGTCCGACCAGATCGGCCTCGTCCGCGCGTCCCTGCGCACCGATGACCGGCACCGGCACGGTCTGCCGCAACTCCGCGACCGCGACCCCGTCGACCGCCCTGACGGCGGCGAGGTCCAGCGGCCCGTACACCATCGACTCCACCACGGCGTCGACTCCGCGCGCCGACCGGGCGAACTCGTCGCGCATCGTCGCCTGGAGCGCGTCGGCCAGCACCATCGTGCCGGACACGAACGCCACGCCGACCACGATCGCGATCGCGATCGACGACAGCACGAGGCGCGCGAACCGCGCCCGGATCCCCGCCAGGGTCGTCCGCAGCATCACGCCCCCAGCCTGGAGAGCACGCTCAGCACGGACTCGGGCGTCGGATCGTAGATCTCGCCGACCATCCGGCCATCGGCGAGCAGCACCACGCGGCCGGCGTAGGACGCGGCGATCGGGTCGTGCGTCACCATCACCACCGTCTGCCCCAGCTCACGGACGGAGGTGCGCAGGAAGTCCAGGACACCGGCACCGGTGCGGGAGTCGAGGTTGCCGGTCGGTTCGTCGGCGAACACCACGTCCGGCCGTCCGACCAGGGCCCGTGCGCACGCGACACGCTGCTGCTGGCCGCCGGAGAGCTCGCTCGGCTTGTGCCGCAACCGATCGCGCAGCCCGAGCAGGTCGACGATCGTCGCGAACCACGCGCGGTCCACCTCACGACCGGCCAGCCGCAGCGCGAGGAGGATGTTGTCCTCCGCCGAAAGCGTCGGCAGCAGGTTGAACGACTGGAACACGAACCCGATCTTGTCCCTGCGCAACCGGGTCAGCCTGGTGTCGTTCAACGACGTCAGCTCGGCCGATCCGATGTGGACGGTGCCGGAGTCGGCCCGGTCCAGCCCGGCCAGGCAGTGCAGCAGCGTGGACTTCCCCGACCCGGACGGGCCCATGATCGCGGTGAACTCCCCCGCCCGGAACTGGACGCTCACACCGTCGAGCGCCCGCACGGCGGTCGGCCCGCTGCCGTAGACCTTCACCAGTTCGCGGGACGAGACCGCCCCGCGAACCTCTACTTGGGACACTGTCATCACATCTGCTCCGTCTCGTCGGGATTCGAGCGGCCAGACGGCGACGGCGCGGTGCCCGGTTCTCTCAGAGCTGCTTTGTGACGCACACCACAGCAGAACGATTGCTTTCGCTCAACACTGAAACTATAGAGCTAAAAGAGTCTCACAGGTCGACGCTCAGGGTTACGTCGGTCATCGGCACACTGGTGCAGGTGAGGATCTGACCGGCGGCTTTCTGCTGTGTGGTCAAGCAGTTCGGCTCCTGCTGCGACACCTTGCCCGCCAGCAGCTTCACCACGCACTCCCCACAACTGCCCACCGTGCAGGAGTAAGGCATCGGCAAACCGGCCGCGAGCCCGGCGTCGAGCAACGTCTGACCCGGCTCGACGACGGCCGACCCGCTGCCCTCGACAAGCATCCGCTGAGGCGAAGCAGATCCAGCCATGGCAACCGGTCCGCTGGTGTACCGCTCGGCGTGGACGCGATCGTCCTGCACGCCCAACGACTCCAGCGCCTCCCTGACGGTGTCCATGAGCGATTCCGGGCCACAGAGGTAGTACCGCGCGTCAGCGGACAGCGCGAGGCCACCGGCCCACCGGCGGACGGCGGCACCGTCGAGCCTGCCATCGCGAGACGTCACCACGTGCGTCACAGAGAGCCGGTCATGCTCGGCCAGCCGAGCCAACTCGGCGGCGAAGATGGTCTCGTCCACAGTCCGATTGCTGTAGAGCAGGGCGATGCGGCGGTCAGTCGACGACGCGAGCAGGGTGCGGATCATGCTCATCATCGGCGTCACACCACTACCCGCCGCGATCAGCACGACGTCGTGACCGGCCTGCTGATCCACGTGGAAGGCCCCTGACGGACCACGCACGAACAGCCGGTCCCCCACCGCCAACTGGTGGACGTGGCCCGAAAATCGACCGCCTTCGACCCGTTTGACGGTGATCTCCAACCGGGGTGCGCCCGGCACCGACGACGCCGAGTAGGGCCTGCGCACCCGACGGCCGTCGATGTCGGTCACCAGCGTGAAGAACTGGCCCGGCCGGAAGTCGAACGCCTTGCCGTCCTCCAGCACCAGCGTGACGACGCTGGGTGTCTCCCGGCGCACCTCGACGACCTGCACCTCGCGCAACGGGTCCTCAGAAGCGGTGGGGCGGGGCGGGAGGCCGGCTACGTCGTATCCCTCCTTGCGCAGGCCCCAGCGGTAGGCCAGGTTCATCAGCGCCCGCACCCACCTGGCCGGCACCAGTCGCGCCACCCCGGCCAGCCGGCTGCCGGAGTTCGCGGCGAGGTGTTCGCCCGCCAGGGCCATCAGGTCCGGCACCTCGCCGGGGTCGACGTGGGCGGTCCACAGCCGCGCCTGCGTGATCGCGTCGTTCGTGGTCAGCTCGGCTGATTCGACGTCGACGAGCAGCGCGGCGTGCGGTGGCATGCCGCGCAACGACAACGGCTCCAGCAGGGCGGGGTCGACGGTGATGGTTCCCCTGCCTCGGACGTGCAGCACGCCGGTGCGTCCTGGGACGAGTGCGGCGAGCGAGAGCCGGTCGTCCTCAAGCAGGTTGTGGAGCGTGTCCGTGCGCTTGTTGCCTTTCCGGTCCGCGATCACGAGGGTGCGGTCGTCGATGATTCGCGCGACCGCCTGCTGATCTCCGCGCGGGCTGGTGTCGCTGCCGCCCGACGAGTCCCATGTGGACAGCGCCAGGAACGGTGCGGTGGCGAGGAAGTCCGCGACGCCGGGCAGAGCGAGCGGTCCGTCGCCGTCGACCGCCACAGCGGGTTCGGCCGGCGAAGGTGGTTGCCACAGGCCGGAACGCAGAACGGCCTGGGCGCAGTGCACGTACACCTCCTCGATGTCGAAGACCACCTCGGCGTCACCAGAAGCAGAACCGTTGACTCGCAAGGTCTCCCCGACGCCGGGCAGGAGGAAGAGCAGCGACGCGGGTCCGTCAGGGGCGCCGGGTTCGTTCAGCGGGAAGGAGATCCGCGTCGGCGAAAGCACCCGCGCGAAACCGGGTTTGCCGCCGACGAAGGTCGTCCTGCTGGTGCCGGCGGCGTCCCGGTGACCGAAGCCGGCGATCGGGCTGCGGGCGAGCACCGACACGCAGCCCTCGTCGAGCGCGCCGACCTGCTTCAGCATGATCATCGACGGCGGCCGCCCGACGACGGCCTCGATCTCGCCCGCCGTGCGGAGCCGGTACGCAGCGTTCGGCTCGGCAACCTTGTTTTCCCAGCTCATGACACTATTATGAGCTTTTGCTCAGGTATTGGGTACTCGCTTTTCGAGGACCCAGAGGAGGACACCGTGCCGTCGGCCGACCGTCAGCTAGAACCACGTCGCAAGCCTCGGCAGGTCCGGGCGGAGCTCACCCGCGACCGCATCCTGACCGCGGCTGCTCACGTTTTCAGCGAGCACGGGTACGCGGCGGGCACCACCAACCGCATCGCCGAACACGCCCGCATCTCGATCGGCTCGCTGTACCAGTACTTCCCGAACAAGGACGCGATCCTCGCCGAGCTGCTGGTGCGGCACGTCGACCGCGGCAGCTGGAAGCAGGCAGAGGAGGTCGACCTCTCGCCGGGAACGCTGGAATCGGTGGTGCGAGCGCTGGTCCGCGACGCGATCGACAACCACCGCGACGATCCCCAGCTGCTCCGGATCATGGTCGAGGAGGGCCGGTTCTCGCAGGAGCTGCGCGACACCATCACGCGGCACGGCGCACAGCGCGTCGCTCAGGTTCGCGACGTGTTCGCCCGGCACCCTGACGTCAACGTGCGGAACCTGGACATCGCCGTCGACCTCATTGTGTTCACGGTGGAGCTGAACACGCACCGGCTCGCGGCCTTTCCGCAGACCGTCGCGGTCGAGACGGTCGAGAACGAGCTCGTGGACATGGTGACGCGGTACCTGCGCGGCTAGGAGATCCCCGTCGCGTTCGTGCAGTAGGACCAGAACGTCTTGACGTCCTGGTGCTTCTCGCCCGTGGTGGGCAGGTAGTGAGTGGGGCGTTCGCGCCGGTCGTGCCAGAAGCGGCCGCTGCGAGGTGCGGGACTGGTCGCGGCCAGCCAGACGACGGTGTCCGCGCCTTCCTCGGCGTTGCGCAGGAATCCCTTGGTCAGGCGGTGAAATCCCGGCAGCGAGCCGGCGACGCCGGGCGTGTCGGCCCAACCTGGGTGCATGCCGTGCACGCCTACAGGCGCGTATCGCTCGGCCAGCAACGGCACGAGTGTGACCTGCATGCGTTTCGTGCGCGCGTACGCCGTTGCGCCGCGGTACTCGCCATCGCGGTATTCAGGGTCGTCGGCGTGGAGACGTTGGGTGTACATACCGCCCGACGACACGAACACGACTCGTGGATCCGGTGACGCAGCGAGCAACGAACTCAGCAGATCGGTCAGCAGCAACGGGCCGAGCACATGTGTGGCGAACGTCAGCTCGTGCCCGTCCGCGGTGGTGGTGCGCTCCGACGGCATGATGCCCGCGTTGTGCACCAGGACGTCGACACGTTCGAACTCCTGCAGCATCTCGCCGGCGAAGCGGCGCACGGAGTCCAGGCTCGACACGTCGCAACGCCGGATCAGGACGACGGCCGCGGGCACCTCGGCGATGATCGCCGCGCGTGCGGCCTCACCCTTGGCCTCGTCGCGCACCACCAGCACCACCGCGGCGCCGAGGCGGGCCAGGCCCAGCGCGGTCGCCCTGCCCAGTCCCGAACCCGCGCCGGTGACGACGGCGAGACCGCCGCGCAGCACTCCGGGCTGTGGATCATCGGCGGGCCAGGTTCGTTTGCGGAGCTGGTACCCCAGCCTCGAATAGCCGGGGATCACGAGCCGGTCCGTGACGGTGTCGAGCACGCGGGACATTCCGCTCACCGGATCTCTCCCCTGCTGGTCGTGGCTCTTCCACGAGGTGGTTCGGCCGAGCCACCCGCTCCGGTTCGCTTCAGCCGTAGCGGAGGGGTTTCCTCGCGGGCTCCTCAAGTACCCGCGAGGCGAGCCAGGCAAGCCCGTCGGCGGTGCCGGCCGGGGTTCCGGACGGCTGGACGACGTGGCTGAGCACCGTCCGGGTGACGATGTCGATGAGGACGTCGATCTGGTCCTTCGTCAACGCCGGCCGGTACGCCTCGACCCGCTCGGCGAGCATCGCCTTGACGTCGGCGAGCAGGGTTTCGGCGTGGGTGGTCAGCAGCGGCACCAGTTCGGTGTCCGCGCCGTGCGTCGCCGAGGCGATGGCGCGGACGAGCAGGTTGTCGCCGGCGAGTTCGAGCACGTCGCGCACGGCGTCGTAGATCGCTTCGACGAGGTTGTCGGCGTGCCGGTCGAACGCGTCGCCGATGGCGGTGAGGAACCTGCCGAGTTCGTGGGCGAGCATGGCGTCGGCGAGCGCGTTCTTGGAGCCGATCTCGTTGTAGACGGTCTGGCGGCTCACCCCGACGTGCTCGGCGAGCCGCGTCATGGTGACCGCGGCCCAGCCCGTTCGCGCGGTCATCTCGATCGCCGCCTCGATGATCGGCTGGCGGCGCTGACCGCCCGCGGCTGGAGATGTCCCGCTCATGACCACGATCCTAGGCGGTGCTCACCCGTCCCTGCTCCACGAAGTCGATCTTCTCCCGCACTCCGCAGTCCGGGCAGCACCAGGAGTCCGGGATCGCCGACCAGGGCGTACCAGCGGGGAAGCCTTCCCGCGGATCGCCGGTCGTCTCGTCGTAGACGTAACCGCAACCAGGACACATCCCGCCCGCCGTCGCATCGCCGCGAGTGTCGGCGACGACTTCCTCGTGGATGCCGACGCCGCCGTACCGCGCGAGCACCTTCGCGCGCTTGGCAGGCTGGATGTTGGCCAGCGCGATGTCGCCACCGAAGTGGGCGTGCACCCGCGGGTCCATCACGCGGCGCCACAACGGCGGCACGAGCGCCAGCAGGATCATCCCGGCGTACCCGGTCGGCAGCACCGGCGACTCGGCGTAGTCCCGCAGCGTCTGGTAGCGCCGGGTCGGGTTGGCGTGGTGGTCGCTGTGCCGCTGCAGGTGGTACAGCAGGACGTTGGTGGCGATGTTGTTGGAGTTCCAGCTGTGGCTGGGATCCACGCGTTCGTACCGGCGGCGGTCCGGCGCGCCCACCTTCTGGCGCAGCATCCCGTAGTGCTCCATGTAGTTCACGACCTCGAGCAGCGAGAACCCGATCACCGCCTGGATCACCAGGAACGGCAGGACGCCCACGCCCAGCCACGCGATCATGCCCGCCCACAGCACCGCCGACATCAGCCAGGCGTTCAGCACGTCGTTGCCCAGCCGGAACGGGTGCCGGTCGCGCCGCCCGTAGCGCTTGCGTTCGAGCCGCCACGCCGACTTCAGCGACCCGAAGACGGTCCGCGGCCAGAACCGGTAGAAGCTCTCCCCCACGCGGCTGCTCGCCGGGTCCTCCGGGGTGGCGACGCGCACGTGGTGGCCGCGGTTGTGCTCGATGTAGAAGTGCCCGTAGAAGCTCTGCGCCAGCGCGATCTTGGACAACCAGCGCTCGTGGCTCTCCTTCTTGTGGCCGAGCTCGTGCGCGGTGTTGATGCCGATGCCACCGATGCACCCGATCGACACGGCGAGGCCGATCTTGTCCACAACGGACAGATCACCGCGCGCGATCAGCCAGAACGCCACCACGAACCCGACGTACTGGATCGGCAGGAACAGGTAGGTGATCCAGCGGTAGTACCGGTCGTTCTCCAGCCGCTCGAGCACGTCGTCGGGCGGGTTGGCGCGGTCGAGCCCGGCGACGAGGTCGATGGCCGGGACGATGATCAGGATCACGATCGGGCCGATCCAGAACCACACGCCCCAGCCGGTGAGAGCGTGCAGCCCCATCGCCAGGAACGCCAGGGACGGCACGACCAGTCCCAGCAACCACAGGTAGCGCTTGCGGTCCGTCCACTGCTCGGTTGAGCCGACGGGCACCGTTGCCTTCTTGTCGCTCATGCCACACTCCTCGGGAGGTTGACAGAACGATAGGGAGTGTAAAGCCGGTTTGACAAGAGGCGGCTATTTGTAAACCTCGGCCAGCACTGCACGCGCAGCCCTGCGGCCCGAGTGCAGCGCGCCCTGGATCGAGCTGGTGTCACGGTGGTCGCCGCACACATAACGACGTCCGCCCGCGCGCACGGACTGCCGCAGCCGGTGCGGCGCGTCCATCGACGGAAGCGCCCGCTCGATCTCGTACCTCCGCAGGACCTCCCAGCGACTGGTGTCCGTGCCGTACAAGCGGTCCAGGTGGGTACGAACGTCCTTTTCGGACGCCTCGCCCAACACAGTGGCCTGCACGAGCGGGGCATGCGGCGAGTACGGGCGCGAGACCTCCGACATCACGGCCGTGTTCACGACCGGACCGCCGTTCGCGTCGACCACCAGGCAACCGTCCCGCAGCGGGGATCGCGGCGGCCGGAAGTACCAGGTGGTCACGCCGTTCCAGCGGGGTTCGGCCAGTCCCGGCAGCAACCTGGCCGCGGTCGTGCCGTCCGTCGCCACCACAACAGCGTCCGCGGCCACGTGGCCGCCGCCCTCAAGATCGACCCCGTGGTCCTGCACAGCACGCACGGCGGTCTCCAGCTGAACGGTGCCCTCCGGCAACTTCGCCGCCAGCGCCTTCGGCAGTTCACCCATGCCGAGCGCGGGAACGGCGGCGCCACCACGGGCAAAGCTGCGCCACACCAGGTGGAAGAACCGCGACGACGTCGTCAGCTCCCGCTCCAGGAACACGCCCGACAGAAACGGCCGGAACACCGCCTCCACCGCGCGATCGGTGACACCAAGAGATCGCAGCTCGTCGTGCGTGGGCCGGTCGGGCGCGCGGAGCAGAGGTCGCGCGGGCCCGAACGCGTCCCGCGCCGAGAACCCGGCCAGCGCCGCCAGATCGCGAGCACCCAGGACGTGCTGGCGAAGCATCCCGTCCCACGCGGCCGATCCGGTGCGCGGGTCGGCGAGCAGGTCGTGGCGGCCGTTGTCGTGCACGAACACGCCAGGGCGTAAGTGCCGCAACGGAAACGGCCCCAGGTCCAGCCGCTCCAGTTCGGGGTAGGCGGGCAGCATGATCTGGAAGCCCCGGTCGAACCGCACTCCGTCGACGACGTCGGTCCGCACGCGGCCGCCCACGTCATCACCCGCCTCCAGCACGGTGACCTCCGCGCCGGCCGCGGTCAGCTCCAGCGCCGCACTCAGTCCAGCCAGACCCGCTCCCACCACCACGATCACAAGTCGACGGTATGGGCCGCACGGCGTGTCCGCACAACGGACTACTGATCCGCCAGGTCGCCACCGAGCGCGGTGTCCAGGAGGTCACCCAGTTGCTGGAGCTGCGCGGCGGACAGCGCGCTGAACGAGGACTCGACGACGCGATCGACCGCGTCCTGCCCCTCGGTCCGCAGCCGCGCGCCCTCGTCGGTGAGCCGGTGACGCACGGCCCGCCCCGGCCCGGGAACCCGCTCGATCAGCCCGCGTTCGGCCATGCGCACGGCGAGCGAGCCGAACGACTGGTCGGTCTGGAAGGTCAGCAGCGCGAGGTCGTGCAGCGAGGCGTCCGGCTGCCGGTGCAGGTGGCGCAACGTGTCCCACTGCACGAGGGAGAGTCCGAGCGGCGCCAACGCCTGACTCAGTGCGCGGTGGTGGCGGTGCTGCAGGCGCTTCACAGCGAGCGCGACGTCAGCGGGACGGTGCTTCACAACCGGGATCTTAACCACCTTGCTTATATAAACATCCTTACCTAAGGTTCCTTATATGACCTACTTACTCCTGCACGGCGGGGGCGGCGCTCCCACGATGACGGCGTTCGCGGACCTGCTGGCCGAACGCACCCACTCGCAGGTGCTGGCCCCCACCCACCCCGGCTTCGGCGGCACGCCCAAAGACGGACTGACCAGCGTCGCCGATCTCGCGCAGCACTACGTCGCCCTGCTGGACCAGTTGGAACTGACGAACGTGACCGTGCTCGGCAACTCGTTCGGAGGCTGGCTGGCCGCCGAGATCGCGCTGCTGGCCAGCCCTCGCGTGAGCAGCGTGGTGATCGTCAACGGGATCGGCGTCGAGGTCGACGGCCACCCGATGACCGACATCAGCGGCTTCAGCCTCGCCGAGATCCGCGCGCTGTCGTGGCACGACCCGGCCCTTGCGCCACCAACCACCGCCACCGGCCCGAGCCCGGACGTGCAGGCGCTCATCAGCTACACCGGCCCGTCCATGTCCGATCCCACGCTGCTCGAACGGCTCGGCGACGTGCGCGTTCCCGTGCACGTGCTGTGGGGCGAGAGCGACGGCATCGTCGACTCCGGCTACGGCAAGGCCTACGCCGCCGCGATCCCGTCGGCGACGTTCACCCTGCTCCCCCGCACCGGCCACCTGCCCCAGGTCGAGACGCCCGAGGTCCTGCTCACGGCGCTGCTCGGGTGAACCGGCGCCGCATCGTGCCGCCGGCGGTGGGTTCGACGCCGAGCAACCGCAGGTAGGCGAGCAACGGCTGGGCGTGGCTGTGCAGGTTGGCGACGGGGTAGGCCTGCATCGCGACGCCGTGGCCGGGCAGCGCCCACGTCTCGCCGGGCCGGTCGCTGTCCGGCGCGAGGTAGCAGTCAGGACCGGACAACGTGCCCGTCCACGTGCCGGGGTAGGCGGCGGTGTGCGCGTGCAGGGACATGCGCCGCCACTCGTCCCACGCCAGATCCGGGTCGTAGCGGGCGGCCGCCCAGATCAGCGTCATGTTGACCGAGAACCACACCTGGCCGGGCGTCGCGGGCCAGCGGTGCCGCGCGCCCAGCGGTGAGCCGGCCCGGCAGGTTTCGTCGATCGTCCTGAGCAACGCCCGTGCCTGGTCCGGCGTGGCCGCACCGCACAGGATCGCCCACGGCTGCACCTCCAGCCACAGGTCGTGGTCACCGATCAGGCCGCCGCCAGGGGCGTGCGCGCGCCGGAACCATCTGCCGTTCCACTCCCCCGCCACCCGCTCACGAAGATCAGCCGCGCGCTCACGGGCTTCCGCCGCGGTGGCGTGGTCACCGAGTCGCTCGGCGAGGCTCGCGTACACCGGGAGCACCCAGGCGGCCATCGCCGAGTTGAGCACCGACTCGCCGCGTTCGATCATCAGGTCGCGGTCCACTCCGGACTCGCTGACGGCGAGGTCGTTCCAGTCGGCGTTGAGGATCCGGACGTGCCCGTGTTCCCCCACGCCCACCTCGTCGACGAAGAACCTGAACTGGCGCCGCAGGTTCTCGCCGAGCGGCACCGGATCGGCGCCGTGACACGGGTGGTACCGCACCGGTTCGGCGAACGCGGTGAGGTCATCGGTCGCCGCCGCGTACTCGGCGGCCAGCCACAGCGCCCACAGGTTCTGGTCGGACGGCCGGAACACCCCGGCCCAGGGCTGCTTGCGGCCGTCGAGCGCGTACGGCAGGTCGCCGTCCGGGCTGCCCCAGGAGCAGGTGTTGCGCAGGACCGACAGCGCGAGGTCCGGTTCGAGGTGGACGAGCGGGAGCGCGTGCTGCAACGGATCCCTTGCCGCGCCGTTGAATCCGTGCCGGAACGAGTAGGCGGAGCCCTGGTTCAACGTGTGGCCCCCGAGCACGCCGTCGACGCAGGCGCCACCGGTGAGCAGGGCCGCGTGCCAGGTGATCTCGGGTGTCGCCGCCGGGAGGCGATCCCGCAGTGCGGCGAGGCTGTCGGTGTACACGGCGGCCGGGTTCACGGGGCCGTCGAGGAGACCGAAGCGGAACCACACCGTCGTCTGGGCACCGGGCGGCAGTTCGAGGCCGACGGCGACGGCCAACGGACCGGACGTGGTCTCCACCCGCTCGTCGCCGCGCTCGCCAGGCGGGAGCTCGATCCCCGTCGACGGCCCAGCCGGCGCCTCCGTCCCGGCGTCGCCGCACTTCTCCAGCGCCACAACGGGTCCGTCCTCCAGCACGTCGTCACGCGAGGGACCGAACTCCAGGTTCACCTCGCGCGGCCGCACCACCCACTCCTCGGTCAGCGTCCGGCGCAACACCGCCTCGCCCCGGTTGACCACGTCCACCTTGATCAGCACCCACGGCACCTCCCCCTCGGGGCACAGCACCGTGCGTTCGATCTCCGCCCCGTCCCCGGCCACCGACACGCGGCAGAACGTCGGCCCGAACAGCTTCACCGCAGCGGCATCCGTGGACAGCGCACCGAACCGGCCAGCGCCCGTGTGCTCGGCGATCCATCGGCACCCGAGGTGCTCGTCCCACACGCTGGAGAGCCCGTCGCTGCCGGCCACCAGCGTGATCCGGCGGTTGCCCACGTGCACGCGGTGCAACGACGTCGGCGGGTCGAGGACGGGATCCCACGGCTCTGGGCCTGCCCGGTATTCGAACGCGGGCAGGCCCTCGGCTGTCGTCCACTCCCCGAACGCACTCACACCTGCCAGCGTTCCGCTGGGACACGCGGGCGGGCAAGTGGCGTGGCCCAGAACGTTGCCGGGGGAATTCGCGGTCAGACGGGTGCATCGTGGTGCCGCGAGGCACCCTGCTGGGCGTGGATTACCTCGCCAACGTTCTGGGGCGCGCCACCAGGGCCGTTCAGCGCCAGAACGACCGGCGGCGCTCCGGCGCGGCGGGCTGTTCGGCGAACTCCCGCAGCACCTGCTGAGCCCGTGCCCACAGCTGGGCGACGTCTCCCCCGGCGGTGAGCTCGGCGACCAGGCGGCGCAACGGCTCGTACGCCGCACCCTGCCGAGCCGCGACCAGGGTGCCGAGGCGGCTGGCCAGGTCGGCGAGCAGCTCGCGGCGTTCCCAGTCGGGCCGTCCCGCGTCCTGCTCCAGGCGCCGCACCTCCATCGCCGCGATCTCCCGCAGCTGCGCGGGGTCATCGGGCACCGGCACGGGAGCCGGGGCGCACATCATCTTCGGCGCGGAGGGCCGGCCGCGAGTGCGACCCGCGGCGGCCTGGGGTGCTGGAGGCGGCGGTGCGGCAACCCCGTCGAACGCGGCGCGTGGTCCGCCGCCGTAGCCACCACCGGGCGCCGAGGCGTAGCTGACCATCGGCGCGGCGGCGAACGGCGGAGCCGCGAGTTCCCAGCCCGCGGGCTGCTCGACCGGCTGCACCACCCGGTGCACCGTGCCGTCGGACACGACGCGTTCGTCCACCGCGACGAACGCGGTGAAACGGCACAGCACGCCGAAACGCAGTGAGGTCTGGACGATCGTCGGCTCCACCGCCCTGTCGCCGGTGGCGTACCGGTCTTCGAGGTCACGCAATGCGGCGCGAGCCCATTGCGCCCGGACCGCGGGCGACGTGTGGTGCTGGGCGGCGACCGTTTCCTGCCAGTCCGCGCCGTCCCTGGTCCGGCCGCGCACGGTGAAGGAGCCGGGCGCCGGTCCGCTGTACCGGCCGAAGGCGACCAGCGGCACACCGGGATAGATGGCCGTGGGCTGCTTGGGCAGCGACGACTCGGGCGAGACCACCACGTCGGTGATCACCGGCGCGCCGATGCGGCGCTGGATGTGCGACATCGCCTCGTCCAGGCGGTCCTCGCTCTCCACCAGTTCGCAGCGGCCCGCGCCCTGAGCGGCCAGGCGGCCGAGGAAGCCCGCGTTCACGGCGGTGTCGATGCCGACGGCGTGCACGCGCGTCCGGTTGATCACCGGCGCGATGTCGCGCAGGAGCTGGTCCTCGTTGCCGACCTGCCCGTCCGTGACCAGCACCAGAACGGGGTCACGGCCCTCGCGGACGTCGGCGAGCAGGGTCAGCCCCTCCCGCAGCGGCGCGAACATCTCGGTCCCGCCGCGGGCCTGGACCGCCGCCAGGTGCTCGACAGCGCGGAACCGGTGGCGGTCGGTGCCGGAGACGAGTCCGTTCCCGAGTTCCGCCGGCCGTTCCACGCGGTCGTCGAAGGTGATCACGGAGAACGTGTCGTCGTTGGTCAGCGTGTCGATGATGCGGGCCGCCGCTCGCCTCGCCGCGACCATCTTCCAGCCCGACATGCTGCCGGACCGGTCGAGCAGCAGCACCACGTCGCGAGGCCGCACCGGGACGGAAAGATCCGGCGGCAGCACCGTGAGCTGGTAGGTGCCCTCGTCGGAGTCGGGATCGGGCACGCACACGGCCGCGGAGCTGTTCCCCGCGTACGCCAGGCGCAGCACGAAATCGCGGTCGACGCGTTCACCCGGCACGACCGTCACCGTGTTGCCCTCGGACACGACGGTGTGCAGGCTCGACCGCACCTCGCCGAGCTCGAGACCGGCGGGGTCGATCTCCACGCCGATCTGCAGCCGCAACGGGTTCGGGAAGCCCGGCAGCAGCACCGGCGGCGTGATCCGGGAGGCGTCCGGCACCAGGTCCGTGTCCTCGGCGTACCCGTCACCGACCGACGGCCCCGGCAGCGGCGTGCCCGGCACGTACCGCGGCGCCACCACCAGCGGGAACCGGAACGTGGCCGCGCCGTCCTCGAACACCAGCGGCCCGACCAGGCTCAGTTCGACGATCACCCGTTCGCCCGCGGGGATGTTGCCGACCCGCATGGTGAAGACGTCGGGCCGTTCCTCCTCGACGATGGACGCTCTTCTGCCTGCCGCGATCGCGTCGTCGTAGGCCTGGCGAGCGGCACCGCGCTCCTGCAGTTCGGCGTCGACGGTGCGATCGCCCGCGGTCATCTTCATGCCGGTGACGGCGGCGCGGTCCGGCAGCGGGAACACGTACGTCGCTTCGAGGGCCGTGTCGTGGGAGTTCACGAAGCCGGTCGTCAGCACGACGCGGCCGACCAGCCCGGTGATCGCCGCCCGCACGTCGAGGCGCTCCAACGGCAGGTTGCCGCGCTCGGTGCGCAGCGCGCCGAGACCCGCGTCCTCGGTCGTCCAGCCGATCCGGTCCCCCTCTGCGGACTTCATCGGGGCGACGGAGAAGGTCATGGCGATTCCCTTTCGTTCGTGAGCAGACCACGGGAGGCGAGCAGGTCGAGCAACGGCTGTGCGGCGGCGGCGATGTCCGCGATGTCGGCGGCGGCCGGCGTTCCCGGGACCAGGAGGACAGCGCCTCCTCCGAGCGCCACGCCGTTCAACGGGGCCGCCTGCGGCGGCGCCGGGGGCGGCGCGGCCGGTGCGGCGGCGGGTTCCGCCCAGAACCGGGGGCGGACGGCCTCCTGAGGTGGCGGATCAGCGGACTCGAGCAGTCGTTCGGGAACGCGGGCGATGGCCGCCAGCGCCGTGTCGGCGGCGCCCGCGAGCTCGGTCTGGATCTCGGCCAGCGTCCTCCCCTCCGACTGCAGTCTCTTCACGGCCACGAGCTGGAGCAGGTGGCGTTTCCCGTACAGCGCGGTGCGGCCGCGCATCGCGGACGGCCGGTCCACCAGCCCGGTCGTCGCGTACCAGCGGACAGCCCGCCGGTCGGGCACGTCCCGCACACGACCGTTGGGCGCGCCCGAGTACTCCGCCGTCAATGCGGCGGAGACACGGTCCAGCAACTCGTCGAGCGTCCACACCACTCGATGGTGACACTGCAACCGTGACAGTGTCAACGTCAATCTTAAAGATGATCACACCCGGCGGCGCGGTAGGGTCCGCGCGTCGCGTGCCCCTGCACACCGACTGAGGGATGGAGAGCACGAGTGACCACGGACGAGGTCGGGATGATGACCGACCACGACACCGCTTTGGCCCGGCTGAAGACCAAGAAGGCGCAGATCCAGTACGCGCTGGAACACATGCCGCGTGGCTGCACCGTCGAGGACGTGCGCCGGTGGCTGTACAAGCACGGCCAGCAGCCGCCCGGAAGGCCTTACGCCGCGCCGATCGTGAACGACTGGCGCGCTCGCAACGGCGTCACCGACACCGGCGGCCACGTGCTGCTGACGCCGGAACTGATCGCCGAGATGGACGAGGCGGACGGCAACGAGCCGGCCGGCACCAAGGCGGGCAGCACCGGGCCAGCTGCCGATCCCGCACCGGCCGAGGCCTCGAAGCCCGCCGGTGCCAAGGGTTTCTACGCGGTCGCGGCCCTGAGCATCGGTGTCAGCGTGGACACCTCGTGGCGGTTCTTCGAGCTGCGCCTGGGCATCACCGACACCGTCGAGCGGGTCATCCTGTTCTCCGTCATGGAAGCGGCGCTGATCGCGTGCGGCTGGGCCATGCGCGGCGGCGTGCGCCGAGACGGCCGTCCTGGCCCGGCGCGTCTCGTGGCGTGGGCGCTGACGGCGTTCGCCGCGTTCGCCGCACTCAGCCTGTCCGGTCCCGTCGCGGGTACCGCCCGTGTTCTGCTCGGACCGGTGCTGGGCCTGGTGATGCTGCACCTCGCGCTGGGCATCGAGATCCGCGCCGCACGTCAGCGCACGACGACCTGGGCACGAGTCGGCCGCGAGCTGCGGGAACGCCTGCTCTCGTTGCTGGGCCTGGGCAACGACCACCGCGACGCCCTCGCGCGCACCCGCGACCGGGCGGCGTTGCGGGCCGCGAAGCTGGCGCTGGCCAGCCGGTGGACGCCGTGGCGGAAGGCCCGCCTGCGCAAGGCCCTGCACATCTCGCACGTCGCGCACGACCCGGCGCAACGCGACCGGATGCTGCGCGAACTGGGAGTGCTCCAGCACGCCGACAAGCTGGCCGACACCACCCAACCGGCGCCGTGGTGACCATCGCCCCGGCCGACACCGGCCAGGCCGCGGAGATCGCGGAGCTGGTGAACCGGGTGTACGCCGACGCCGAAAAGGGACTGTGGGCCGACAGCGCCGAGCGGACCAGCGAAGCCGAGATGGCGGGCCTCGTTCAGGCCGGGCAGATCTGGGTGGCCCGGTCGGGCGAGCGCGTCGTGGGTTCGGTGCGCATCCAGCAGCTGGACGACGGCACGGGTGAGTTCGGCATGCTCGTCGCCGCTCCGGAAGAACGCGGGACCGGCCTCGGCAGGGACCTCGTGTCGTTCGCCGAGCGCTGGGCCCGCGAGCGCGGTCTGGTGCGGATGCAGCTGGAGCTGCTGGTTCCGCGGACCTGGTCTCATCCCGTCAAGGACTTCCTGCGGGACTGGTACACGCGCATCGGCTATCAGGTCGTGCGCACGGACGACTTCGGTGCGGCCTTCCCGGAGCTGGCCCCGCAGCTCGCTTGCCCGTGCGACTTCTTCATCTTCCACAAGGAGCTGTGACGACCTCGGTTTCGGGGTCGTGGCGGAGTTCGGTCGTGCCTGCGACGACGATCGTCGCCCTCTCCCAGGGGCGTTCGCGGAGCAGGAACGGCAGCTCCTCGGTCAGCCACGCGGCGACGTGCCGTTGCTGGGCCTCGGAGTCGCCGTCCCGTGCCACGAGCCGGCGTTCCTGCTCGTCCAGATCGCCCTGGATCCAGATCGAGGCGTCGAGCCACTCCGCGAGCTCCTCGCGGATGATCCCGGTGCCCTCGATCCACACGACGTCCATCCCCGCTGGGACCTGGATCGCGCCCTGCCGGTGATGCTCGATCCAGGCCGGTGGCCGGAACTCGACCGCCTCGCCCCTCCGCAGTGGCTTCAGGACGTTCTCGGCCAGGAGGTCTCCCCAGTCGAAGAACGCCTGGTTCCAGGCGATGTCGTCGGTGTGCACGACCGCGGACGCCGGAACGAGCTTCCGCAGGCGTTCGACGAGGGTGGACTTCCCGGCGCCGCCACGGCCGTCGATCGCGACGAGCGCCGGACGTCTTGGACTCACGAGTCGTTGCACCACAGCGGACAGCTTCTCGACCCGCCACCCCGTGGCCTCGCCCTCACCCTCGTGCAACCGCATACCCGCGATCCTGCACCGCCGCCGGTCAGCCCGCGAACCGCCCGACCGCGACGAAGGCCGCCAGCAGCAGCAGAACCACGTTGACGGGCAACGACTTCGTCTCCCCCAGCTTCAGGTGCGCCCGCGCCGCCAGCACCTGCACGATCACCAGCCCGACGGCCGCGATCGGGGTGAGCACCGGTGCGATGCCGGTCAGTTGCGGCAGGACCAGGCCGAGCGCGCCCAGCACCTCGACGGCACCGATCCCCTTCACCGCCCCGTCCGACATGTCCTTCGCCCACTCGAAGCTGCCGGAGGCCACCATCTGTTCCCGCGGGCGCACCAGCTTCATGAGGCCTGCCGCCAGGTAGACCGCCGCCAGCAGACCCTGCACCACCCACAACGCGATGTTCACCGCAGTCTCCAATCCTTACGAGTTGTGCGTAGCCTCATGGTCTGTAAGTTTTGAAGCGCTGCAAAAGGCACATCGATGTATGTGTCCAGGAAAGCGGGGTGCGCTGTGACGGGGCTCACGCAGTCGGACACCTGTCCGCCGCCGATGAACGACGGCGGCGCGGTCCGGGAGGTGCTCGACCGCATCAGCGACAAGTGGAGCCTGCTGGTCATCGGCGCGCTGCGGAACGGCCCCCTGCGCTTCGGCGAGCTGGAGAAGGGGATCACCGGCATCTCGCAGCGCATGCTCACCCTGACGTTGAAGCACCTCGTCGAGGACGGCCTGGTCAGCCGCACGGCGTACCCGGAGGTGCCGCCCCGCGTCGAGTACGAGGTGACCGACCTCGGCAAGACGTTGGTGCCGTTGGTGATCGCACTCGCCGAATGGGCCATCGCCCACCGCGACGAGATCAACGCCAACCGCGGCGGCCACCACTAGTCACCCGAAGACCTACGCTGCGTTCATGACTGTCAGGCCGATCCTCGTGGCCGGCGAACCGATCCTCGCCACTCCCGCCACACCGGTCACCGAGTTCGACGAGGATCTCGCGCGGCTGGTCGAGGACCTGTTCGACACGAACACCGCCGCCAACGGCGCGGGTCTCGCGGCCAACCAGATCGGCGACAGCCGCACCGTGTTCGTCTTCGACTGCCCGGACGGCACCGGACGCCACCACCGAGGTCACGTGATCAACCCGGTCCTGGAGACGTCCGAACTCCCCGGCACCCAGCCCGACCCCCGCCGCGACCTCGAAGGCTGTCTTTCCTTGCCCGGTGAGCGTTTCCCCACCGGCCGGGCAGCCTGGGCCCGCGTCACCGGCGTCGACCGGCACGGCGACGCGGTCTCGGTGGAGGGCGTCGGCTTCTTCGCCCGATGCCTGCAACACGAGGCCGACCACCTCGCCGGACGCCTCTACCTGTCCCGGCTCGTCGACCCCCATGCCGCCGAGGCGATGCGGATGCTCGAACGCAACGGCTGGACCGAACCGGGCATCAGCTGGCTGCCGGGCGACGGACCGGACCCGTTCGCGGCGGGTCCCTGGTGACGAGCGTGACACCGGTCCGGTGGGAGCTGATCGCGGCCCTGCGCAGCGGGCCGGTGTTCACGACACCCGCTGCGCAGGGACCACGCGCGGCGCCGGCCCGAACCGGCTGAACCGCATCTGGCGGATCCGCGCGCACTGCGTTCGAAGCGGACCGCCCGCGTGGATCACAGCCACGCAGGCGGTCCCCCGAACGAGATCACTGGGGAAGCAGGACCGAGTCGATCAGGTAGACGGTGGCGTTCGCGGTGCGCACGCCGCCGCAGATCACGTTGGCGTCGTTGACCTTCAGCGCGTTGCCCGAGCCGGACACCTTGACCATGCCGGTCTGGACGGTCTTCTGGTCGCCGGCGATCTTGTCGGGCGAGATCTGGCCGGGGACCACGTGGTAGGTCAGGATCTTGGTCAGCAGCGCGTCGTCGGTCTTGAGCTTCTCGATCGTCGCGGCGTCGATCTTCGCGAACGCCGAGTCGACCGGCGCGAACACGGTGAACTCGGCGCCGTTGAGCGTCGACACCAGGTTGACCTTCGGGTTGAGCTTGCCCGACACCGCACTCACCAGCGTCGTCAGCAAGGGGTTGTTGCTTGCGGCGACGGCGACCGGGTCGGCGGCCATGCCGGTGACGGAACCGGCTCCGGACGGGACCTGCTTGGCGTAGTCGGCACAACCGGGGCCGACGAGGTCCTTGGCCGGGTCGGCCATCGCGGCGGACGACGGTGCCGTCGAGGTGGCCGAAGTGGGCGCGGTGCTGGAGCCACTGCTCGCCGCGTCGCCCGAGCCGCAGGCAGCTCCGAGCAGGGCGAGCGAGGCGGCGCCGATGGCCAGAACAGTGCTGCGGACGGTCTTGTTCATGACAGGACATCTCCAAGGAGTGGCCGGGCGGTTGTTGCCCGTGATTCGGCGCCCGCCGGGGAGCGGATGGGTGCGGTTACCGATCCGTTACCCGTCCGCCGCTTTCGTCCACCTTCGGCTGAACCTGTTGTGACAACGCATTCAGATCCGATCCGTCTCGGCCTCCGTCACGAACACCAAGGGACAACGCTGAGGAGAGGAAGCACGATGCCGAAGCGCGAGCGGTCGCTGCAGAGCATTCCCCGCGATGACGACCGCCCGGCCGAACCCACGGCCGACGACCTGCTGGCTCTGGTGGCCAGGGGCGACGAGACCGCGTTCGAGCGGCTGTACGACGTCGTCTCCAGCTCGGTGTTCGGTCTCATCAGACGTGTCGTGCGCGACCAGGCGCAGTCGGAGGAGGTGTTCCAGGAGGTGATGCTGGAGGTGTGGCGAACAGCGACCAGGTTCGACCCGGGCAAAGGCAGCGCCAACACCTGGATCCTGACCCTGACCCACCGGCGCGCGGTCGACCGCGTCCGGTCCGCGCAGGCCGCCACGCACCGCGAGGACCACGTGGCACGGCTCGACCCGGCCAGGCCGTTCGACGAGGTGAGCGAACAGGTCGACGGCAGGATCGAGCAACGCCAGGTGCGCCGCTGCCTGAGTTTTCTGACCGACCTGCAGCGCGAGTCCGTCGTACTCGCCTACTACCAGGGCTATTCCTATCCAGAGGTCGCGAGCCTGCTGGGCCTGCCGCTCGGCACGGTCAAGACCAGGATGCGCGACGGCCTGATCCGACTCCGCGACTGCATGGGGGTGACCGGATGAGGAGCACATCCGCAGACCTGCACACGCTCACCGGCGCCTACGCCGTGAACGGCCTGTCGGACACCGAACGAGCGATGTTCGAGGTCCACCTGGCCCGCTGCGACAGCTGTGCCGTGGAGGTCGCCGAACTCACCGCCACGGCAGCCCGGCTGGGCGCGGCGGTCGAGTTCGCGCCACCTCCGCACCTGCGGGCACGCGTCCTGGCCGCCGCGGCCAAGACCAGGCAACTGCCTCCGCGCACGGCCCGCCTCTCCAGGGCCAGGAACCTGCGCGGCGCGGGCGGCCTGCTCGCCGCCGCCTGCCTCGTCGTCGCGGTCGTCCTCACGGTGGAAGTGAAGTCCACTCAGGACAGTGATGCGCTGGCCCAGATCTCCAGCGAGTACAGCCGGTTCTCCAACTTCCTGTCCACCCCGGACGTCAAGCTGGTGAGCGCCACCGGCCCGGACGGCGCGACCGGTACCGCGGTGGTGTCGGCGAGCCGCGACGAACTGCTGTTCCTGAGCCGCGACCTGCCGGCGCCCCCGTCCGACCGCGTCTACCAGCTCTGGCTGATCGACGACCACGGCCCACGGCCCGCGGGAGTGCTGCCCGCGTCCGGCTCGGCTCCGCTGATGGCGTCGGGCGTGGCCGACGTGCGGAAGGTGGCGATCACCGTGGAGCCGACGGGAGGTTCGGCGACGCCCACCACGGCGCCGATGATGGTCATCGCACTCGCGTAGCCCGCTTGTCGTTGGCCGATGCCCATGAGTGTCATCGGCCAGCGCACCGCTTCGCCCTGGCCCGGCTCGGTACGACGTCCAACTGGCGTCGGTGAGCCGGCCGGTGGCGATGCAGGACCGCACAAGGGAACGCACGTCGTCGGGAGCGGGCGCCTGGTCGTGATCCCGCTCCCACAGGTTCAGCGCGGCGAAGCGTGACACCTGATTTGCCCACCGCGAGCCCGGCTTCACGCCTTGACGCGCGCCTTCGTCGTCCACATCCGGTAACCGGCGCCCAACGCCTCCGCTTCCGACGCGAAGGCCATGTCGCCCTTCATCCGGTTGTAGTAAGGCGATTGGGGCGTGTGGTACACCATCGTCTTCGAATTGCCCTTGACCGGCAACGACTTCTGCTTGTCCGCCGGCACGACGGGCGGCGCCACCGACTGCTGCCGCACCACCACGTCCTCCGCGGCGATCCGCGGTGCCGGCAGGGCCAGCCGCGGCTTCAGCGGCTCGGGACGCAGGCGGCCGCGCACGGACAGCCACGTCAGCAGCACGCCGACGCCGAAGGACACCACGCACAGCACGAACATCTGCGAGAACAACCAGAGCACAAGAACTCCTAGCGGACTACGACGTCGACCTGGCGCGCGGCCGGGTCGTACTCGCCGTCGGGGGCGGGACGGGTCTCAACTGCGATCAGCGTGGACGGCACGCCTTGACCCACGAGCACGTCGCGGACCAGTTCCGCGCGTTTGGTGGCCATCGCGGGGTCGGTGCCGTGTGCCACCAACGTGATCGAGGCGCGTGGTGCGACGAGAAGCATGCGGCCGACGCGTTGGACAAGCACCGGGCCGTGGCCTTCCCACGCGGTCGTGCCCTGCACGAACCGGATCGCGCCGTTGCCGTTGACCAGCCGGCTGATCGAGTCGTGCAGCGCCTCGACGTTCAGGTCGCCGACCGCGGCGGACGGTCCGACCTCCACGCGGTCCGTGATCTGGAGGCCGTTCGCGGCTTGTTTCACCGCGTCCCGGACGGCGGTGGCGCGGGCCTCGTCCGGCACGCGGGCCGCGATCGCCACCTGGCCGTTGTAGATGGTCGTGGTCACGTCGGACACCTTGGCCGACAACGCCGCGGACACCAGACGCCCGACCACGGCGGGCGGCACCGGCAGCGTGCCACCGAGCCGGAGCGCGGCCGTCACGCGGTGGTCGTCGGACTTCGTCGCGTTGATCAGCGCGACGCGTTCCGCGTCGTCGGCCACCGCGCCGGACAACAGGATCTCGCCGCCTCGCACGGCCACGAGAAGCTGCTCCGGGCCAGCGGGCCGTACGTCTGTGCTGCCCACGCCGGACACATCGGAGACCACGGCGCGCACCGCGTCCACGGACCGTGGCGACACTTCGCTCACCACGACGGAACGGCCGCTCACCTCGACCACGCCGTGGTAGCCGGCCTTTCCCAGCGCTGTACGCACGTCGGCGTGCAACGCCCGTTCGACGTCCTGGCCGTACACGAACACGCCGGTGGCGGCGAGCAGCACGGGCACCAACAGCCCACTGATCCAAACCGCGTGAGGAAGACGCACGGCGCAGGGCTTACCGGACCTGGAGACCGAAAATCCAATCGCTGCCACCGATCGGACCGAACTTCACCCGGTCAGGTGGCCGCACTCGCGCTGAGGGCCGCCCGGCACACCTCGACGGGATCGCGGACGTCGGCCACCGTCGCCGCCGCACGCGCCGCCGCCAGAGCGAACCCCGGATCGCCCAGCACACGTGCCACGGCATCCCGCAAACCGTCCACAGTGGCCGGACGAACGATCAGCCCGCACCCCTGCCGCGCGACCCGGTTCGCCATCTCCCACTGGTCGCCCCCACCCGGCACCACCACGACGGGAACAGACGCCAGCAACGCCTTGGCCAGCATCCCGTGCCCGCCACCGCAGACCAGCACCGACGACGCGCGCAGCAACTCGTCCTGCCGGCCGGGCCCCGACCGCACCCAGTCCGGCAACTCGCGAGGTGGCGGCGCGAACGTCGACACCACCGCCCGCACGCCCAGGTCGCCCAACGCGTCGAGCGTCATCCCGGCCATGTCGGCGGCCCCGGTCCACGCCGTCGACGGCGCGACCATCACCAGCGGAGCCTCACCGGGCGGCGGGCTGATCCGCTGCCGGCTCGCCTCCCACAGCAGCGGCCCGACCACCTGGGCGTTGCGCGGCCAGTCCGCCCGCGGCACCTCCAGCGCGGGCAGCGTCGCGATCAACCGCACCACCGGCCCCGCACCCGGCGAGCTCAGCCCGATCCGCTGCCGCACGACAGCGCGTTGCCGGTCCCCCTGACGGATCGACCTGGCCGTCATGGCCCGCAGCACGGCGTCCCGCATCCTGCCGCGCACACCGACCCCCGCGGCCAGCCCGCTGCCCATCGGCGGCAGCCACCTGGACGGTTCGTAGAGCGGGTGGGGCGACAGCTGCGCCCACGGCACGTCGAGGAGTTCCGCGGCCATGCTCGCGCCCAGCGCGAGGACGTCGCACACCACCAGGTCCGGCTTGAGAGCAGCCAACTGCGGGGTGAGCGCCGCCGCCAGTTCGGCGGCCTGTTCGTGGAGCGCCTGACCGAGATCCACCGCGTCCCGCAGGTCGGCGAGCGACAGCCCGTGGACCCGCGACGCCGTGATTCCCTCGCGCGCGGCGGCGTCGACCCACCGGTCGCCCGTGAGCAGCATCGGAATGTCCCCGGCCGCCGCGAACTTCAGGCACAACGCGATCGCTGGAACCACATGCCCCGGATCGCCCCCGGAGACAACAGCTACCCGCATCAGCCGCGGGCGGGCTTGTACGTCCGGCGCAGCAGCCGGTGGATGCGCCGCACAGCCGCCAGCCGTTCGTCGCCGTTGATCGCGAGAGCCCTGACCACCGGATCGTCCGGCCCACGACGCCGGCGGATCTCGGCGAGCCGCTCCTCGACCGTCGTCGGGTGGCCGTCCGGACTGGTCGTCATGTCGGCGTACCAGAGCGCGTCCCGGAGCCTTCCGCGCTCGTCGCCGAACTCCGCCAGCCCTTCGGCCATCCCGGTCAGCTCGGCCACGGCCGACGCGCCGGAATGATGCGCGACCAGGCCGCACACCCGCCGCGAGAGCCCGGCCCGCAACAGGTACCGCGCCCCGTCGAGGGAGTGCAGACCCGTGTCGGCGAGCTCGGCCGCGTACCCGATGTCGTGCACCCACGCCGCGGCGACCAGCAGATCCCGCTCTTCGACGGGCAGCACCCGCGCCACCTGCCGCGCCCGGCGCGCCACCCCGGCGGTGTGCGCCCACCGGCGCGGCAGCTCGTCGGCGAGCAGCCGTCGTGCGGTGTTCCTCGCCCAGTCCGGCAGCCAGGTTCCCGACATCTCGTGCTGGTCGGAGGAGAAACCCAACACGGACGCCCGCACCGCGCGTTCGACCAGCAACGGCACGAAGTCGCGCACCCGCGCGTCGCCGAACCGCGCGCTGGCACGCTCGATCCACTCGTGCACCAGGCTCGGCGGGACCTCGTCATGTTCCCTGACCAGGCGCGATTCGAGGCGCCTGATCCGCTCGTCCACCTGCCGCCGCCGCACGTCCGTGGTCGTCAGCACGTCCTCCGCCTTCCGCAACATCCGCCGCGTCCACCGTAGACGGCCGGGGCGCGTCAGCCGAGCCTTGCCCGTTTCGCTCGATCAGGCGGCCTGACCGAGCGAAGCGCGTTGCTCCATCCGGTGGAATCCAGGTCCGCGCGGTGACGTTTTCGGTCGAACCGACGATAGGGCGAGAACGAACACCTCCTCAGGAGCCTCCAGTCGACCGCCGCAGAAGAAACCCGAAATAACTCGTGGGCATCGGCGCACACAAGGTCACCGACGCGTACCGTCGGCGTGGAATGCTCGTTGAGCTGGATGAGGAGCGGGAACCAGACCCCGTTGACGATGATCTCGCTGCGAAGCTCGACGACCGTGCCGCCCTCGCCGCTGTGCAAGCTGCTGACACCGCTCACCGACAGGTTCAGCACCACGCAAGGAGGCGAGTGGTCATGACCGATCCGGCTCCTGCGCGGTTCGACACGGAGGCCGGGCTGGACGACGTCCTCGAGCGTGCCGGTGGTTCAGCGGCGACACCGAGCCGGCACGAAGGCGAAACCGACACCGCCAGGTCACTGGTGCGCCCTTATGCGCGCACCGGCGGCCGCACCCGGCCCGACCACGACCTGGCCATCGAAGCACTGGTGTCCACGAGCGCACGCGGCCTCGAACCGGACGCCACGGTCACGCCAGAGCACAAGTCGATCTGCCAGTTGTGCGCGGAGACCCGATCCGTGGCCGAGGTCGCCGCGCTCCTGCACCTGCCGCTCGGGGTCGCGCGGGTCCTGATCGCCGACCTGGCGGGCGCGGGACTGGTCACGATCGGCGAAGGTGGCTTCACCGCGGGAGATCAGCCTTCCGTGGACTTCCTGGAGAGGGTGCTCAGCGGGCTTCGCCGGCTCTGATCAACGCTGGGGTGTCACGAGGAGGTCGATCACGTCCGGCAGCTCGGCGCGCAACTGCGCGACGGTCACCACGTCGCCCGCCAGGTGGTGCAGCAACGCCCGCTGGAAAACCCCGTCCAGCGTCACGTAGACGGTGGACGGCGAACCGGCCACCGACCCGCCGGACAGCTCGGCGTAGCGGCTGATCACCCGCCACACCATCGACTCCCGGTGGCTGTCGATCTCCAGCACGTCCGCCCGGAACGACTCGTCGAACAGGCTCTGGTTGCGCAGGTCGTACCAGAGGCGGTGCAGCGTGGCGTCCTGGTCGAGGGTGTCGAAGAACGTCCCCACGAACTCGCCGCGCAGCTGCTCCGACGTGGTCGCGTTCGCCACCGCCTCGTCGTACTTGGTCACGCAGACGACCTCGTACTGGCGGACCGCCTCGGTGATCAGGTCGCGCTTGTCCGCGAAGTAGTAGTGCAGGACGCCGTGGGAGAACTCGGAGTTCTGCGCGATCTCCCGCAGGCTCGTGCGGGCGTAACCCAGTTCGGCGAGCGTGTGCAGCGTCGCCACGGCGAGCTCGGTCCGCCTGGCGTCGAACTTGTCGACCTGCCGGCGGGTGATGCGGTCCTGCTTGCTCTGGGCGACGTCTGTCACGTCTCGGATCCTAACGCCGATTGCGACAACGGTTGACCAATTGTCCAAAGAATCTTGGACAACCGTCAAAGAAAAACTTGACGACTGTCAAGCATTGGCTAGGGTGTGAGCCATCTCACCGAGGAGGCGACTCAATGACGAGTTATCAGCTCAACGGGCGGAAAGCACTGGTCACCGGAGGTGCACGCGGGCTGGGCGCCGGCATGGCCCAGGCGCTGGCCGCGGCCGGTGCGGCGGTCCTGATCGGCGACGTGCTGGAGGAGGAAGGCAAGCAGACCGCCCAGGCGCTGCGTGACTCGGGTGCGACCGCGGAGTTCGTGCCGCTGGACGTCACCGACGACGAGAGCTGGGCAACGGCGGTGAGCACCGCGGTCGACACGATCGGCGGGCTCGACATCCTCGTGAACAACGCGGGCATCGAGATCACCAGCCTCATCACCGAGCTCGTCCCCGCCGACGTGCGCAAGATGCTGGACGTGAACGTGCTGGGCACCGCGCTCGGCATGAAGCACGGCCTGCGCGCGATGCGTCCCGGTGGCGCGGCGGGCAACGGTGGTTCGATCATCAGCGTCGCGTCCGTCGCCGCGACCATCGCCTTCCCCGGCATCAGCGTCTACTCGGCGACCAAGTCCGCCATCGACCGGCTGACCAGGGTGGCCGCCGCGGAGTCCGGCAAGCTCGGCTACGGCGTGCGGGTCAACTGCATCTACCCCGGCCTCACGCCCACCGCGATGGGCAACCAGCTGGCCGTCGACTGCGCCGAACTCGGCCTGTTCCCGTCGGTCGAGGCCGCCGTCGGCGCGGTCGTGGAGCTGACGCCGCTCGGACGGCTCGGGCAGGTCGACGACATGGCCGACGCCGTGGTGTTCCTCGCTTCCGACGCGTCGAAGTTCATCACCGGAGCCGGGCTTCCGGTCGACGGCGGAATGGGGATGTAGTCGTGCCTACCGACAAGCCTGTCGTCGTCTATGGCGCCTCCGGCTACACCGGGCGCCTGATCTGCGAGTACCTGCGTGAGTACGGGGTGCCGTTCCTCGCCGCCGGCCGCGACGGCAAGAGGGTCAAGGAGGCCGTCGACGCGGTGCCCGGCATCGACACGGTCGACTACGAGGTCCTGGAGGTGGAGCACACCACCGCGGCGCTGACCGAGGCGTTCACCGGGGCCAAGGTCGTGCTGAACACCGTCGGCCCGTTCTCCCGCTACGGCCACGAAGCCGTGCAGGCGAGCCTGAACGTCGGTGCGCACTACACCGACACCAACGGCGAGCAGGACTGGATGATCGACGCCGAGGCCCAGTACGGCGCCGAGTTCGCGAAGCAGGGTCTGCTGCTCTCCCCCGGCATCGCGCAGATGTACACGGTCGGCGAGATCGCCGCGCAGATCTGCCTGGAGACGCCCGGACTGGACACTTTGGACATCGGGGTGTTCTGGAAGGGTTACCCCACAGTCGCTTCCACCAACACGATCCTCACGAACGCCGCGTTCGCGAAGGCGTACTACCTGGAGCAGAACGAGTACGTGGAATGGCCGCCGGACGCGGGGCTCTACGAGCTCGTCGTGCCCGGTCAGCACGAACTGGGACTGGCGCTGCCGTGGGGCGGCACGGCGCATCCCGTGTGGTTCAAGAGGGATCCACGGGTGGCGTCGGTGCGCGCGCTCGGCGGCGTGTTCAACCGGCCGCTGATGCTCGGCGTGCCGCAGATCGTCGCCGCGGCTCTCGAGCAGATGGAAGGCAAGTCGGACGCGGAGAAGTACGAGATCGTCGACGCGTTCTCCGCGCAGGTGCGCAGCGAGATGCCGCCACGGGAGAACCCGCGGATCAACATCTCGCTGGACTCCGTGCACGCTTCCGGACCGCTCGGCCGGGCGAGTTGCGTGATCCACGGCAACTGCAACTACAAGCAGACAGCGTTGCTGAACGTGTACGGCGCGATGCACCTGTTGCAGGACGCCCCTCGCCGGGCCGGATTCGCCTCGGGCTGTCAGGCGTTCGGGCACCGGGAACTGCTCGGCGCGCTGCGGTCGTTCGGTCTCGTGCTCGATCCGATCGTCGAAGTGCACCGCTGATGCGACTGCACGACTACCTGGACAAGGGCGCGTCGCTCGGTGGTGACGCGCCGTGCCTCACCATCGGCGGCGTCTCCACCAGCTACGCCGAGGTTGTGCAACGTTCCCGCACGATCGCGGGAGCGTTGCAGGACAGCGGGATCGGCCCGGGAGACCGGGTCGCGGTGCTGTCCGCGAACGACCCGCTCGCACTCACCTGCGTGTTCGGCATCTCGCGGGCCGGTGCGGTGTGGTGCCCGGTGAATCCCCGCAACGAGGCGGCGGAGAACCGGGAGCTGCTCGACCTGTTCGGCTGCCGGTGCCTGTTCTTCCAGGCGAAGTTCGCCCCGCTCGTCGAGCGCATCCGCGGCGACCTGCCGGCGTTGACGACGCTGGTGTGCCTCGACGGTGAGGTCGAGGGCGCGGTCACGTTCTCGTCGTGGCTGGCGCGGCACGGCAGGGAGCCGGAACCGGTGGTCCTGCCCGACGACCTCTGCATGCTCGCGGGCACCGGTGGCACGACCGGCAGGCCCAAAGGCGTGCGGTTGACGGGCCACAACATGGAGACCGCGACCGCGCTGACCCTGATGAGCTACCCGTTCGGCGTGCGACCGCGTTACCTCGCGCTCGCGCCGCTGACGCACTCGGCGGGCGTGCTCACGTTCCCGATCATGGCCCTGGGCGGCGAGACGGTGATCATGCCGGCGCCGGACCTCGGCGAGTTCCTCCGGTTGATCGAGCACCACCGCGTCACGCACGCGTTCCTCCCGCCGACCGTGATCTACGGCCTGCTCGACCACCCCGCGCTGGACTCGACCGACCTGACCTCGTTGCGCTGCCTCTGGTACGGCGCCGCGCCGATGTCCCCGGTGCGGCTGACCGAGGCGCTGCACCGGATCGGGCCGGTGATGGGTCAGCTGTTCGGTCAGACCGAGGCACCGAACATGATCGCCACGCTCAGTCCCGCCGACCACTTCCTGCCCGACGGGTCGATCGCCACCGCCAGGTTGTCGTCGGCGGGCAGGCCCACCCCGCTGACCCAGGTCGCCATCATGAACGCGGACGGCGCACTGCTGCCTCCTGGTGAGCGCGGCGAGATCGTCGTGCGCGGGCCGTTGGTGATGGCCGGCTATCACGAGAATCCCGCTGCCACCGCCGAAGTGAGTGCGCACGGCTGGCACCACACCGGTGACATCGGCTACCTCGACGCGGACAACTTCCTGTACATCGTCGACCGGGCGAAGGACATGATCATCACAGGCGGGTTCAACGTCTACTCGGCCGAGGTCGAGAAGGCGTTGCAGGCCCATCCCGCGGTGCAGGACAGCGCCGTGGTCGGGCTGCCGGACGACAAGTGGGGCGAGCGGGTGACCGCCGTCGTGCAGCTGCGGGTGTCCGGGCACGCCGACGCCGAGGCGTTGATCGCGTTCGTGAAGGAGCAGCTGGGCAGCGTGAAGGCACCGAAGCAGGTCGAGATCTGGCCCGACCTGCCGCGGTCCAAGGTGGGCAAGGTGCTCAAAGCCGAGATCAGGCAACGACTCAAGCCATGATCACGACCTGCCGCACCGCCTCGCCGGTCGCGAGTTTCGCGAACCCGTCGTTGATCTCGTCCAGCCGCAGCCGCCCGGACAGCAGGCCGTCCACCGGCAGCTTGCCCGCCCGGTAGAGGTCGATGAACCTGGGCACGTCCCGGCGCGGCACGCACGAGCCGAGGTAGCTGCCCTTGAGCGTGCGTTCCTCGGCGACCAGGTTCAGCGCGGGCAGGGTGACGGTGCGGTCCGGGTGCGGCAGGCCGACGGTGACCGTCGTGCCGCCGACAGCCGTTGCGGCGTAAGCCTGTTCGAGCACGGCCGCGACGCCGGTGGTGTCGATGACCTTGTCGGCACCACCGTTGGTCAGTTCTCGGACGCGTTCGACGACGTCCGGCCCACCGGCGGCTTCGTGCGTCGCACCGAGGGTGAGCGCGAGCCGGCGTTTGTGTTCGACGACGTCCACCGCGACGACCTGGGTCGCTCCCGCGGTGATGGCCGCGAGCACCGCTGCCAGGCCGACTCCGCCCAGTCCGAAGACCGCGACCCTGTCCCCCGGCACGACCTGGGCGCTGTAGAACGCCGCGCCCGCGCCGGTCAGCACGGCGCAGCCGAACAGTGCGGCGATGTCGAGCGGCAGATCTCCTGGCACGAGCGTGGCCGAACGGTCGGAAATCACCGTGTACTCGGCAAAACCGGACACGCCGAGGTGGTGGTGCGGCTGCGTGCCGTCCGGGAGCGTCCATCGTCGTTGTCCACTGAGGAGCGTTCCGTCGCGGTTCGCGGCGGCGCCTGGTTCGCACAACGCCTGCCGGCCGGACGCGCAACGACGGCAGGCACCGCACGCGGGCACGAACGACATCACGACGTGGTCACCTGGCTTGAACTCGGCGTTCGGGCCGACTTCGACGACTTCGCCTGCCGCCTCATGGCCGAGCACCATGGGCAACGGCCGGATGCGCGAGCCGTCGATCACCGACAGGTCCGAGTGGCACAGGCCGGTGGCGTGCACCTTGACCAGCAGTTCGCCGGGACCGGGCGGATCGAGTTCGAGGTCGGCGATCTCGAGCGGCCCGCCGACGCCGGTCAGCACCGCGCCTCGCGTCTTCACGCGATCACCAGACCTTCCATGGCCGTGCGGAGGTTCGCCGGGATCTCGACCGGCTTGCGGGTCGTGCGGTCGACGAACACGTGCACGAAGTGGCCTTCTGCCACCACGTCAGCGCTGTCTTCGAGGAAGAAACCGACCTCGTAGCGCACGCTCGACCGGCCGAGGTGCCCGACGCGCAGCCCCGCGTCCAGCGCGTCCGGGAACGAGACCGAGGCGCGGTAGTTGCAGTGGGATTCCACGCACAGCCCGATCTGCTGCCCCGCCTGGATGTCCAGGCCGGCGTCGATCAGCCAGGTGTTGATCACGGTGTCCATGAACGCGTAGTGAACGACGTTGTTCACGTGCCCGTAGACGTCGTTGTCCGCCCACCGGGTCGGAATCCGTTGCCAGTGCCGGTAGTCGTCGCGCACAAACCCTCCATGCCTCAATCGAGTCTCCTGGTGAGCTCGACCCTCGACCGCACGCCGAGCCGCGCGAAGATGTTGCGCAGGTGGTGCTCGACGGTGCGGTGGCTCAGGAACAACCGCGCGGCGATCTCGCGGTTCGTGGCGCCCTCGGCGACCAGCCTGGCGATCTGCGCCTGCTGCGGCGTGAGAGCGGGATGGTCCTTGGGCTCGCCGGTGGGATCACCGGCGGCGCGCAGTTCGGCGCGGGCGCGGTCGATCCAGTGATCAGCCTGGTACGACTGGAAGATGCGCACCGCGTCACGCAGGTGTTCGCGGGCGGCCTTGGGTTTGCGGCTTCGTCGCAGCCGGGTCCCGTACAGCAGCTCGGTCTTCGCGAGTTCCATGGCGGTGCCGCTGGCCCGGTGCAGCCGGATCGCCTCCTCGAAGTGCTCGTCGGCGGTTCCGGCCTCGAGAAGTCCGTGACAGCGATGCGAAAGCGCCATCCTGGCCGTGCTGCCCGTGGTGTCCGCCCACTTCTCGAACCGTTGCAGCGCTCTGTCCGCTGTGGACGTTCGCCCGCATGCCACGGCGGCCTCCACCACGTGCGGTGCGGCCATCACCTTGATGCCGGCGTGTCCGGGATGCAGCCGCAGCCGGTCCAGTGCGTCGGCGGGCCGGTCACGCGCCAGATCGACGCACGCGAACGCCCACGCGCCGAACGTGCCCGGCCGGGTGAGCCCGCGTTGGGTGATGTGCTCGGTGGCGGTGTCTATGCGGTGCAAGGCCGTGTCCGCGTCACCGCGCAACGCCGCCAGCAGCGCCAGGATCGTCAGGTGGTCGACCACCGCGTTGTGCTGCCCGATCGCCGTCGCCGCGTGCACGCCCTCGGTGGCCGCCGTCAACGCCGCGGCGTGCTGGTCCAGCAACAACGCCGACAACGCCCGGTACACCAACGCCCAAGGCACCAGCGCGATGAATCCACTCTCACGCGCCGACGTCACCGCGCTGGTAGCCATCTCGTACGACCGGTTGGCGTCGCCGAGGACGTACGCGGCCTGGCTCGCCCAGATCCGCGCCTGCGGTCCGGCGACCTCGTCGGCCAGCCGCACGACCTCGCGGAGTTCCGGCAACGCCTCGTCGTGCCGTCCGGAGAGCGTCGCGGACATCCCCACCAGGTGGTCGAGGGTGAGCCGGGTGGCCGCCGGTTCGTCGCCGCGGCGGATCTCGCGCGCGAACTCCGCGATGGCGGTGTGCCTGCGGTGGTCCCCGGCGATGCTGGCCGCCTCGCCCGCGAACCCCAGTGCGGCCACGGCGAGCACGCGATTGGTGCCGACGAGGCCCTTCGCGGCGCGGACCAGCCGGTCGGCAGCGACGTCCGGGAGGCTTTCGCCCAGGTCGATGCCACCCACCACGAGGTCCATCAACGCCTTGAGCTCAGGCGTGTCGGTCAGCCGGACCGCGGTGCGCAGAACGGCCCGCGACCGGTGCGGCGCGCCGTGGGCCCAGTGGTCGGCGGCCGCTCTGAGCAGCCGGTGGGCCTTGGTCTCGGGGTCCGCGGTCAGCTGGGCGGCGCGGCCGTGGTCGCGTGCGGCCGTGGCGAAATCCCCGCAGCGACGTGCGTGCTCGGCGTGCTCGGTGAGCACGTCCGCGAGCGCCGGGTCCTGGGTCGTCACCGCCTGATGCCACGTCCGGCGAGCCCCCGGTGGCAACGTCTCCGCCAGTTCGGCGTGCGCCTTCCGCCTGGCAGGCAGCGGCACCTCCGCCCGGAGCGCCGACCGGACCAGTCTGCGCAGGTCGAGCAACGAGCCGGCCTCCACCACCGCGTCCAGGTCCCGCTGGGCCAGCGTCTCGGCGTCGAGGTCCTCGTCCACCGCCGCCAGCGCGACGACGTGCTGCGCACGGGGTGACAGCGCGTCGAACCGGGCCCGCCACCGCAACCGCAGCGAGCTGTTCTCCGGCAGCACGTCCGGCGCCGGCGCGGCACCCCCGAGCTGCGCGGACGTGAGCGATCCCGCCAGCTCGACCAGCGCCAGCGGGTTCCCGCAGGCCAGGTCGGCGAGGTCCTCGGCAAGGGCGTCGGGCGCACCGGGCACCAGGTCGTGCAGCACGCGCAGGCTCGTCGCGCGGTCCAGCGGGTCGAGCGTGACGCTGGGCAACCCGCGCGGCTCCCCCTCGGTAGCGATGAGCAGCGCAGCACGCGTGTTGGTGACGTCGTGCGCGAGCTGCACCAGGTCGTCGTCAAGAGAGAGGACGTCCACGCACAACAACGCGTCGTAGGTGTGCCGCACCGCGTTGAGCAGCGCAGTCTTGCCCGACCCAGCCTCACCGCGCAGCACCAGCACCCCACCGCGTCCAGCGCGCGCACGGTCGACCAACGCGTCGACGGCGACGCGCTGCCGGTCACGCCCACGCAGCATCGGACCAGTCTTACGGCGGTTGTGGCCCCTCCGGAAGAGGTGGGACCAAATTCACCTACCACCGTTAGTTTTTCCGCCGAAGTTTTCGCCGAGACCGGTGGTTGCACCGATGCGGACCCGAGCGCCGTGGTTGCAGGGTCGAGGTGTCCTCGCAGTTCCCCTGCCGAATGAGGTGTACAGCGCCGTGCAACTCCGCACCCTGCTCCCCTTAGCGCTCTCGCTGGTCCTGGTGACCGGCACCGCCCAGGCGGCGGACAACCCGTACGAACGCGGCCCCGCGCCGACCGTGGCGAGCATCGAAGCCTCCCGCGGCCCGTTCGCCGTCTCGGAAACCTCCGTGTCGTCCCTCGTGGGCGGCTTCGGCGGCGGCACGATCTACTACCCGACCAGCACCGCGTCCGGCACGTTCGGCGCGGTGGCCATCTCCCCCGGCTACACCGGCACCCAGTCCAGCATCTCCTGGCTGGGCCCGCGCCTCGCGTCCCAGGGCTTCGTCGTGTTCACCATCGACACCAACACGATCTACGACCAGCCCGACAGCCGCGCATCCCAACTGCTGGCCGCCCTGGACTACCTGACCCAGCAAAGCACCGTGCGCACCCGCGTCGACGCCACCCGGCTGGGCGTCATGGGCCACTCGATGGGCGGCGGCGGCACCCTGCGCGCGGCCAGCCAACGCCCCGCACTCCAAGCGGCGATCCCGCTGACCGCGTGGCACACCACCAAGAACTGGTCGTCAGTCCGCGTGCCAACCCTGGTGGTAGGCGCCGAAAGCGACTCCGTAGCCCCGGTCTCGTCCCACTCCGAGCCGTTCTACACGTCCCTGCCGTCCACTTTGGACAAGGCGTACCTGGAACTCAACAACGCCTCGCACTTCGCCCCGAACTCGTCCAACACGACGATCGCGAAGTACAGCATCTCGTGGCTCAAGCGGTTCATCGACAACGACACCCGCTACGAGCAGTTCCTGTGCCCGCCGCCGGGACGCAGCACCCTGATCGAGGAGTACCGGGACACCTGCCCGCACTCCTGATCTGAGCACGGGTCGCGGCGTCCGTCCGAGCGCGGGGGCGCCGCGACCCGACCCACTGCACCGATGTCCGGTCCTGGCGCCCTCTCCTCAGGCATGATTGGTGTCCGAACGGATGCCGAGGAGACGTGCGTGGCCGAGGAGCCGAACTCGGTGCCGGGGCTGGCGCCGGGCGCAGTCGTGCGGGCCACCAACAACTTCCGCGCCGACGTGCACGTCGTCCGCAGCGCCTATCTGCACCAGGTCGCTCAGATCGCGCCCGCCGACCTCGTCGGCAGAGAGGCAGAACAGGCCGATCTGGCCGAGTTCTGCACCTCGGCGTCGACCTCGGGGCGCTACCTGTGGTGGCGGGCGGAAGCGTGGTCCGGCAAGACCGCCCTCATGTCGTCGTTCGTGCTCGCTCCACCCGCCGGAGTGCGGGTCGTGTCGTTCTTCGTCACCGGGCGGCTGGGCGGCCAGAACGACCGGGCGGCCTTTGTCGACAACGTGCTGGAGCAGCTGCTCACCCTGCTGGGAGCGAGTGTCCCGGAGCTGCTCACGGAGGCCACCAAACAGGCACACCTGCTGCGGCTGCTGGACGCCGCGGCCGCCGCTTGCCGATCTCGCGGAGAGTCCTTCGTGTTGCTGGTCGACGGACTGGACGAGGACGACGGAGCGGGTGGCCACAGCATCGCCTCCCTGCTGCCGGTGCGGCCGCCGGACGGGATGCGCGTGGTGGTCGCGGGTCGTCCCAATCCGCCGGCGGACGCTCCCGACGACCACCCACTGCGGTCAGGTGCCGCGGAGATCCGTTCGCTCAAGCCCTCTCCTGCGGCGACCGCGGTGCGGCGGGAGATGGAGCGCGAGCTCAAAGCGCTGATGTTCGGAACCAGCCTGGCCAAAGACCTGCTCGGGCTGGTCTGCGCGGCCGGTGGCGGTCTGACCGCGGACGACCTGGCCGAGTTGACCGAGACGTCGCGCTACGAGGTCGAGGACCGTTTGCGCACGGTCGCCGGACGCAGCTTCGCCCGCCGCGACGACGTCTACCTGCTCGCGCACGAAGAGCTGCGAGTCACCGCGACCGAGATGTTCGGATCACGGCTGGCCGGCCATCGCGACCGCTTGCACGCCTGGGCCCGTGGGTACCGCGACCGGGGCTGGCCGGAAACCACGCCCGAGTACCTGTTGCACGGGTATGCGCCGATGCTGCGGTCGATGCCAGATCTCGCGCGCGTGGTGGAACTGGCCACGGATCGTGAGCGGCAGGCACGGCAGTTGCGGCAGACCGGCGGCGACGCGGCCGCGCACGCGGAGATCCTCGCCGCACAGCAGGTGGTGGCGGAGCACGACCCGGCGAATCTCCTGGCCATCACGAAACTGGCCGCGGCACGGGGAGACCTCGACGCCCACACCGGCAGGCTGCCCGTCGAACTGCCCGCCGTGTGGGAGTTGCTCGGGCAGCCGCTGCGCGCGACGGCACTCGCCCACGGCATCGTCAATCACCGCACACGGGGACACGCCCTGTCGCTGCTGGCGCCGGCGGTGGCGGAGTCAGGTGACCTCGACAGAGCACAGGACACCGCTGACAGCATCACCGAACCTTGGTGGCGGATGTGCGCACTCACCCAGCTGGCGCAGATCATCGCCGCCAGCGGGCACAGCGAACACGCTGAAGTCGTGCTGACGAAAGCCGAAGCCGCGGTGGCCGAGATCATCGAAGCCGCGGAACGCAACCGCGGCATCGTCGCCGTCGCTCGCACCTTCGAGTCGCTCGGACACCGGGAGCGGGCATCGGCGATTCTGGGCACCGTCGACGAAAGCGTGGTGCACGACTTCACCTTGACCAGACGCGAACTCGCCGTATGTGCAGAGGCGATCGGTGACCACCGACGGGCCGAGAGGATCGCCAGGAACGCAGCCGATCCGCTCGAGCAGGTGATCCTGCTCGCCGCGGTGGCATCCGAAGCGCTGGCAGGCGGCCGCGGCGAGCGGGCCGCGCCGTTGCTCGACGACGCGGAGGCCATCGCCTTGCGCCTGGACCCCTTTGAACAGGTGCTGGGTCTGGCGAGGATCTGTTGTTCGGCGGTCGGTCTGGGCAGCCGTTCGTCCAGAACGGCCGACCTGGCCTTCGCATCGGCGACGAATCTCGATCTGGAGGAGAGGGGCGGTGTCCGTGCGGACCTGGTGGACTGCGCTGTGGCCTGCGGCGATCTCGAGAGAGCGGAGAGCACCGCCCTCTCGATCAGCGAGTCCGTCGACGCCGCGTCGGCGCTCGTGGAGGTGGCGCGGCTCGCGCTGAGCCGTGGTGAGAACGAGCGTGCTGACGCCCTGATCACCAGGCTCATCAGCTCTTACCGGCACGCCAGCGCCCTCGGCGACCTGGCCCTGTTCGTCGTCCGGCTCGGCAGGAGAACGACCGCCGCGGAGCTGGCGGAGCTCGCGGAAACGGCCTCTCGCGGAAACGTCGGCCTCTACCGCGACCAGGTCGCGGCCGACGTGGTGTCCGCCCTGTGCTCCTTGGGATGGCACGACGAGGCCGAGGCCGTTGCCGCCACCGTCGCCTCCCCCGCCAAACGGGCACGTGCTCTGGGCTCCGTCCTGACCTCGGTCTCCCCCACCGGTGAACGCGAGCGGATGAACCGTCTCGCCGCCGCCGTGGACTCCCTCCGGCTGGAGATCGAGACCGAGCTCGACTACCGGGAAGTGTGCCGCACCCTGGTGAACGCCCTGGCCGCCGCGGAAGAAGCCGATCGGGCGGCAGCCGTCGTCGACTCGATTCCCCACGACTTCACTCGGGTGATGGTGATGGCAGGTGCCGCGCTGGCGGCAGCCCCGACCAACCCGGCGCTGGCCGTCGAGCTCGCCGGTCGCGCGGAAAGAGCGGCCCGCTCACTCGCACCCGGTGCACGCCAGACGCCGTGTGCCGACATCGCCGCCGCTTTCGACATCGCGGGGAACCGGCACCGAGCGATGACGATCATCCGGGAGACCCTCCCGGACGTCCACCATCGCGATCTGGCGTGGCTCGCGATGGCCGAAGCCGCGGCATCGTCGAACGATCACGAGCGGTCCCGCCGGCTGGCCGAGCGGATCGAGATGCTCCACAACTACCAAAGCGCGCTCGGGCACACAGCCGCGGCCATGGCCAGGGCAGGACTGACCAACGAGGCCGAAGAGCTCGCCGCCGAACTTGAGATCAACGATGCTCGCGACACGGCGATGTACGGGCTCGCGCTCGCGGTGGCCGCGAAAGGTGAATGGTCGCTCGCACGGCAGCGCGTCGACACGTTGCGACAGAAAAGCCGGCGGCCGGTACTGCTCGGCGAGTTGGCGATCATGGCCGCGGACGCCGGAAACCCTGCGATGGCCAAGCGGTTCGTGCTGGAGGCTGCGACAACGGGACAGTGGTCCGCATCGTTGAGAGCGCTCGCGAGGGTCGATCCGGACGCTTTCCAGGAGATCGTCGCGATCGTCCGAGCCGCAAGCTGATCAGGACCGTCCGACCAAGGTCATCCGCACGTCCCCGGACAGCCGGTACGGCCGCGTCTCCACCAGCGCCCCCCAACAGCCGCCGCAACCGCGACACCTCCGCCCGCACCGTCACCACGTGCTCGGCGTCCCCGTACAACACCCGGCTCAACGCCTCCGCGGACAACCCACCGGGCCCAGCACGATGCAGCAGCACCAGGATCTCCGCGTGCCGCCGCGTGACAGTCCGCCGCCAGTCAGCGTCACCGCCCGTGAGCCGAACCTGCGGCGTGCCAGTCAGATCAAGCTCCAGTGTCACCGTGCGATCCACAGAGGACGGACGAATCAGCCATCCGCCGGCGAGCCGTACGGGCGTGCACGCGCCAAGCCCCGGCACCGCAAGAGGTTTGCCGAAAACAGGAACGGCGATCCGCGACCCCACCGCGACCCCATGAGAAGCCGCCACCCAGCCGTCGTCGTCCACGACCAGCGCAGGCCCAGAAGCGAGCAGCGGTGCCCCGGCCGTGCGCAGGCGATCCAGCCCCAAGAGGTGCATCACCTCACTTGAAGCAGCTTCTCGGTCGCTTCCCACAGTTCGCGTTGGACGTCCGCACTCCTGCCGGGTTCGGGACACGGCAGGGGTGCGGCGTCCTTCACCGAGAAGTAGCCGCCCGTCGTGGTGGCGAACGCCGGATCGGTCGCGAGCCGCGTGATGATCGAGGCGCCACGCGCCGGATCACCGATGCGCAGTCCACGCAAGGCTTTCTCCAAAAGCCCGGCCAACGGCAGTTCGCGGCCGAGCCCGGTGGTGTTGAAGCCGGGGTCGCAGCAGTTGGACGTGACACCCGTGCCGTCGAGCCGCCGTGCCAGCTCCTGGCTGAACATGATGTCCATCAGCTTGGTCCGGCCGTAGTGGGCGGCCGACTCGCGGCGGGTGTAGTCGCCGGTGAACGTGAGGTCGCGGGCCGGGTCGATGCCGCCGGAGTGCCGTGACGCTTCGGAAGCCACCGTGACGACGCGACCGGTCAGCTTGTCGCGCAAGGTGTTCGTGAGCACCCAGGGCGCGAGGTAGTTCACCGCGACCATCTCGGCGAACCCGTCCTGCGTGACGCGCTGGCTGAACGCGTGGATGCCGGCGTTGTTGATCAGCACGTCGACCTGGTCGTAGCGGGCCTCGATCTCCTTGGCCGCGCGGCGGACGTCGTCCAGCGAGGACAGATCGGCCACGAACGCGTCGACGGTGGTGCCAGGTGCGACCTGTTCGACCGACAGACGCAGGTCGTCCACCTTGGCGGCGCTGCGGGCGACGATGCCCAGGTCCAGGCCGCGGCGGGCCAGGTCGAGCGCGACGAGCCGGCCGAGGCCGTGGGTCGCGCCGGTGATGACGGCGGTGGTCATGACGACTCCTATATCGTGAGGTACCTCAGTTATACCCTGAGGTACCTCACGAAGGGCTGATCATGACCAAGAGCCGCCGCGCCAGCGAGGTTGGCCTGCACTTCCTGACCACCGCCGCACAGGTGCGCAAGGCGGTCGACGAGCACATGGCCCTGGAGGGGGTGTCGCTGGCGCGGACGAAGGTGCTGCAGGTGCTGGCCCGGCTCGGGCCGGCCAAGCAGACGCAGCTCGCGGAGGAACTCGGGATGGCCGCTCGGTCCATCACCCAGGCCGTGGAGGCGATGGAGCGGGACGGCTTGGTGCGGCGGTCTTCCGATGCCGATGACCGGCGGGTCAAGGTGGTCACGCTGACGGAGGAAGGTGGCCGCGCGCTGGCTGCCGGCGAGGCCGCGGGCGACGAGATCCTGCGGTCGATCTTCCAGCGCCTCGACGCGGATCAGCTGGCAGCGCTGGACGAGATCCTGGCCGTCGTCCGGCCCTGATCAGCTTTCCCAGACCACCGGCGACTTCTCGTAGCCGTCGCCGCGGTTGTAGGCGGCCGCCGCGACCTTCAAGCCGTCCGGCGCCCCCGTCAGCACGCACGTCTCGTACGACGCGCCTGCCGTCGAGAACGTCTTCGGCGCGCTGGTGGAGTCGCACTTGGGGGTGTCGCCGGAGATGATCACGCCGGTGCCCTTGCCGTCGGCGCCGAGGCCGCGCAGGGCCACCGACGTGTAGCTGAGGTCGGTGCCGCTCACGTTCTCGACGCGCACGCGCAGGTAGAACGGCGTGATGCCCTTCGCTTTGTCGCCGAACTTCGCGAGGTCTTCCTTGGCGCCCGGTTCGATGGCGGTGAGGGTGACGGCGATCGTGCCGTTCTTGTCCGTCCCGGCGTAGGGGATGACTGCGCGGGCGCCGACCTTGAGCTTCGTGCCGGGGGCCGTGGCGTCACCGGTCGGCGTTGCGGCGGACGTGCTGGTTTCCGTCTCGGAGGTCGTGGTCGCCGTCGTTTCGGACGACGCGGGCGAGGCCGTGCCGGTGGTCTCGGAGCCACAGCCCGACAGGAGCAGTCCCGCCGTCGCGGCGGCGGCGATGAACAGGGGGCCACGGGCGTGGATCACTGCGGAACTCCTCGGAACTGCGGAAACGGGATTGCAGAGGAGGCTAGGTCGTGGCTCGTGGTGGCGGTATCGGTCGTTCACACCACACGGGTCAGAGGTCGTCGAGCCCGATCAGACCGTCCTGAACGGCGCGCGCCACGAGTGCTGCCTTCGTGGGCGCCTGCCTGCCGATCGCGGCGTACTTCACCCTGATCCGCTCCAGGTGCGAGTTCACCGTGCTGAGCGTGATGTTCAGGCGCTGGGCCACGAACTCCTTGGACTCCGACTGGAACCACTCAACCAGGACCTCGGTCTCGCGCGGCGACAACGCGGGCCGCGTCTCCGACCTGTCGCCCGCCAGCGCACCGGCGAGCGCGGGCGGGGTGTAGGACTGACCGGCCGCCGCGGCACGCACCGCCTGCACCAGGTGGTCGGCGCCCTCGGACTTGGTCAGGTAGCTCAGCGCGCCGATCTCCATGCACTGCAAGGCCGTCTCGTCGTCCGCGCGCATCGAGTACACCACGACGTTGCGACCGTCCTCGACGAGCCGGCGCAACGCGGGCAACGCCGGTGTCGAAGCGCCCAGGTGCAGGTCGAGCACGACCACTCCGGCGTCGGCTCCGGGACCGGTCCACGCCACCTCGGGGTCCTCGCCGTTGGCAACCAGGGTGATCGGCGGCTCCGCGGTGGACAGCCAGTGCGCCACTCCAGCGCGCACAACGGGATGGTCGTCGACCACGACCGCGGTCACGTCGTCCGCCATCTCGCCTCGCTCCTCACCAGTCCACCGTGGACGCTCGTCTCGACCGCGACGAACGCCGGCACGTCCCGTTCCGGCAGCTCATCACCGGCTTCCGTCACCACGGCCACACGCACCTCGTCCGCCGTTCGCAACAGACTCACCTTCGCACGCCCATCGGCCACCGCCAGCGCACGGGCCATGGGCGCCACCAGTTCCCGGCGCACCTCCGTAGGCACCGGCGTAGCCACGCCGCTCACCGCAAGCGAAACGACCACCCCACGCCGCTCGGCCACGTCCACACACGCGGTCAGTTCGTGCAGCAGCGGGTCCGGCACGTCGTCGTTCTCCGCGAACAGCCTGCGCAGCTGCACGGCCGCCACCGAACACCGCAGCCTGGTGGCCTCGTCCCCCGCGCTCACCACCTCGTCGGCGAGGTCCGCGAGCAACGGCAGCACCGCGCCCAGCTGCCCCGCGAACCCCGTGCGGAGGTCCTGTTCGCGCTGCCGGGCCAGCTCTTCGCGGGTGCGCGCGGCATCGTGCTCGGCGGCGGCTTCCGCGGCAAGCCTGGCGTCGCGCACCAGCACGCGGATCATCACCAACGCGCCGAGCTGCACACTCGTACCGCTCAGGATGACCACCCCGGCGGTGCCCACGTCGCCGTTGCCGTCGTGCAGGAACCACGCGACGGAGAAGGCGATGTGCGCGGTGAGCGCGGCGACCAGCACTCTGGGACGTTCGGTCAGCAGGAGCAGCAGGTACCAGCCGACGAGTCCGAACGCCCAGTCCGCGGCGCCGAACGACGCTCCGGCGGGCAGAGCGGGCGTCGCGAGGAAGGACGATGCGAGCACGACGGCGGCACCGGGCAGCGCGATGGCAGCGGGCAGCTCCGTTCGGCCTGCCGCGACCGAACCGCTCACCAGGGCCAGCACCGAGGTCAGGAGAGCGAACGCCAGCCACGCGGGCGGTGCGTGGCCGTGGGTGACGAGGGTGGGCAGGGTGAGGCCGAGCTGGATGGCGACGACCACGACCAGCAGGACTTGGCGGGTGGTGGCGAAGACGGCGTGATCAGTCATCGGCTGGCCACACCAACCGGGCCGTCGTGCCTCGCGACGGCGCCGAGTCGATGGAGACGGATCCGCCCGCCGTTCGCAACCTCTCCAGCACTGAGCCACGCAGTCCGCGCCGATGCTCAGGCACGGACGCGAGCACGAACCCGCACCCGTCGTCCTCGACCGCCACGACCACGCCCCGGCCCGCCCGCGCCACCGTCAGCGAAGCGGCCGCCGTGCCCGAATGCCGCGCCACATTGGTCAGCAACTCCCCCACGGCCCGCACGAACGCCAACGCGACCGCCGCGGGCACCGGCGCCGGCTCAGCCCTCACCTGCACCGTCACGGCGCTGTCCCGCGCCACCACCGTGAGAGCAGCCGCGAGATCCACGGTGCCCTGGGCGTTGTCCCGTTCGGCCAGCGCCACCAGATCGCGGCGCGCCTGGACCGCGACGGCCGACGGATCGCCGTCGTGGGCGGCCATCAGGAACGTCGCGGCGGCGGTGTCGTGCAACAGCGCGAGAAACTCACGCTCCTGACGGCCGCGTTCCAGGGCCACCGCCGCGGCACGCTGTTGCGACGCGGCCTGGGAGCGCAGCGAGTCGACCCGGCGGCTGGAGCGGCGCAACAACTCGTAGGCGACTCGGGCGAGCACGGGCTCCAGGACGGCTCGCACCAGCACGCCAGGACCGGCCACCGCCACTTGCAGCGCGATGAGCACCGCGGAGAGGGGCACGGTGGCCCGCAGCGGCCACTGCCACTGCCAGGTGATCAACGTGGTCGTGAGGACGGTGAGCGTCCACTGCTCGGCACCGCCCAGCAGCACCGACAGCACCACGACCCGGACGAACGCCACCGGCAGGGCGATACGGGGCACTCGGAAGTCGGCGAGAGAGGTCAGCGCGACGAACGCGAGCAGCGACCAGCCCAGCGGCGAGTTCACCGACCAGGCGCCGAAGACGCTGATCAGGACGACGCCGGAGCCGCGAACCGGGCCCGCGAGGCGGGACACCGTCGCGAGCAGTCTCGCCTCCAGCAGCACGCCCGGCACACTAGCCACCGATGTGGCCCGGAACGGTGGCGAGGTAGTCCACGCCACCGTTCCGGGTCGCACCACTACCTACCCAGTTCGCCGAGATAGCGGGCGACCGGGCCGAACGTGAACAGGCCGGTCCCCGCGCCCGCCAGCTCGGACTTCGCGGGCAGCAACAGCTCGTGGGCCCGCTTGCCCAGTGCGGCGTCCCGCAGCCGGGTCGCCGCCATCGCCAGCAGGCACGCCCGCACCTCGCTCAGCAGATCGGCAGGGCCCGGCGGCAACGCCCGTGCGGCGGCCAGCGCCTCGTCGTGCGGCAGCACCAGCGGGCGGACCCACTCCAGGTGCGGACCCCAGTCGTCGGTCAGGTCCACTGTGGACGGCCCGTGCAGGCTCAGCAACGCCAACGGGAGCAGTCCGCGCTCCATGCCCCACATGCCGGTCCCCTGCACGCGCGCGGCGGCGGCTCGGTAGGCGCGGTCGGCTTCGGCGACCTGGCCGGACGCCGCGAGTTTCAGCGCCGCGTACCACTCGGTGAACACGGAGACCAGCGGCAGGTCGTGCCGGCGGGCCAGGTCGTCCGCCGCGGCGGCGTGCTGGTCGGCGGTGTCGAACTCGGCCAGCGCCGCGTGGGCCTGGATCAGGATCAGGTGGCCGAGGACCTCGTGGGTGACCAGGGAATGCGCGGAGGCCACCGAGAGCAGTTCGCGGCCGATCGCGGCACGTTCCGGGGCGAGGCCGGTGCGGTGGAACGTGTGCATGAACCGGGCGTTCAGCGCGAACGCGAGCAGCGCGGGATCGCCGAGGTCGCGGGCGATGGTCTCGGCCTCCGCGGCCTCGGCCAGCCGGTCGCCGGTGCCGCGCTGTTCCATCGCGATCGTCGCGAGGAGCCGGGCGCGGGTCGCGGTCGGGCCGGGGAACGCGGCCAGCGTGCGTTCGGCGGCGGTCACGAGCTCGGCCGAGTGGACGGGGTCGTCGTTGGTCGTCCAGATGCCCGGCACGTCGAACGACCCGATCACGTCCGCCATCGCCTCCGCGTCGCCTGCCAGCCGCAACGCGTCCGAGCGACGGGCGCGGGCCGCCTCCAGGTCACCGCTGACCGCCAGCGCCCTGACCAGGCCGGTCAGCAGGTCGAGCCGGGTGCCGCCGGACGCCTCGACCGCCGCCTGCCACAACCGCGCCGCCGCACGGGGTGACCGGGTCGACTCGGCCGCCGCGGCCAGTGCCCGGACCGCCTTGTCACCGCGTGCGCCCGCCAGCAGGTAGTGGTGAGCGAGCAGGTGGACGTCGTCGGGCCGCAGAGATTCCAGTGCCGCCGCGACGACGGAGTGCCAGCGCGCCCGCCTGGTCAGCGACACGTCCTCGTACAACGTGTCGCGCACCAGCGCGTGGGTGAACCGGGCGCGGCCGGGCGCTTCCTCGACCAGGAAACCCGCGGCGAGGGCCACGTCCAGCGCGTCGAGCACCCGAGCCTCGGCCCCAGCACCCGCGCCAAGCACGTCGTCCGACGCGCCTGGCACCCGCTCATCGGCCAACGCGGCCAGCAGGTCCACCTCGACGTCACGCCCGAGCACCGACGCCTGATGCAGCACCGTCCGCGCCTCCGCGGGCAACGCGGCCAACCGGTGCCGGATGACGTCCCGCACTCCCGCGGGGACAGCACCGAGGTCCCCGCCGGCCGCGAACAGCCGAGCGAGTTCCTTGACGTAGAAGGGATTGCCACCACTGCGCTCGTGGATCACCCGGACGTCCGGCGAGCCCCCGGTGATCGACCGCACGAGTACGCCGACGGACTCCTCGCCCAGACCGCGAAGCTCCACCCTGACCGGCTCGGCCCGGGCCAGTGCCTCCGACGGCACCACGGCACGCGTGGTGGCGACGATCAGGACGCGGCCGGAGAGCTGGTGGGTGGTGAACGCGGCCAGCACCGCGAGGGTCTCCTCGTCGGCCTGGTGCAGGTCGTCCAGCACGATCAGCACCGGCGCGGCGGACTCCACTGTGGACACGATCGCGCGTCTGAGGTGGAAGCGGTCGGCGACCGCCAGCTTCTCCCCCAACGACTCCACGACCTGCTGCCACGGCCACGCCACCGGCGCGTCCTCCGGGCACCGCGCCCAGACCGTCGTCCAGCCGCGACCGCCGACCACCTCGCGGAACGCCTCCGCCAGCGCCGTCTTGCCCACGCCAGCCTCGCCGGTGACCAGCGCGATGCCCAGGCCCGCCGCCGGCACGGCGGCTTCCAGCGCGGCCAGCTCGGCGGACCGCCCGACCAGCGACGGTGCGGTGGAAGGCATCAGCCGGGGCGACTGGGCGAGGATGTCGGCTTCCAGCGCGCGCAGCGAGGCGCCCGGATCGACACCGAGGTTCTCGACGAGTGCGTGCCGTGCCGCACGGACCGCCTCCAGCGCGTCACCCTGCCGTCCGTCGCGGTACAACGCCAGCGCGAGCAGACTCCACGCCTTCTCCCGCCACGGGTGTTCGGCCAGGTGAGCCCGCAGATCGGCGACAACTCCCGCGGTACGGCCCAGTGCCAGCGCGGCCTCGGCACGGCGTTCCAGGGCGACGAGCCGCAGCTCCTCCAGCCGGTCGATCTCGGCCCGCGCCCAGTGTTCGTCGGCGAACTCGGCGTAGGCCGGGCCGCGCCACAACGCGAGTGCACTGTCCAGAACGGACAGATCACCGCCGAGCATCTCCTCGAACCGCCACGCGTCCACGTCCTCGGCGCGCAACGCGTAGCCCGCACCCTCGGTGACCAGCAGCGTCGAGGGTGTCCGGGGTGGACGATCGGGTTCGAGCGCCTTCCGCAACGCACCGACGAACGTCTGGACGGTGCCGAGCGCTCCGTCCGGCGGGTCCTCCCACAGGTCGGCGACCAGCACTCGCACCGGCACGACGCGGCGCCGGGCGATCAGCAGTCTGGCCAGCACCGCGCGCTGTTTCGGGCCGCCGAGGCGGGCGGATCCCGCGGTCAGCGGGCCGAGCACCCCGAACGTCCCCACCCGCTGAGCCTAACGCTGATCGGTTGCTGATCGGGCGCGCGCAGGCTGTGGGCGTGAACCTCAACGGATACGACTACCAGCGCGTTCAGGGCGCCGACGACGTCTCGATCAACGTGGCGAGCCTCGGCTCCGGCCCGCCGGTCGTCCTGCTGCACGGCTTCCCGCAGACCCACCTGATGTGGCGGCACGTCGCCGCCGACCTGGCCGCCGACCACACCGTGATCATGCCCGACCTGCGCGGATACGGCGACAGCGACAAGCCCGCCGACACCGGCCTCACCTACTCCAAGCGCACCATGGCCGCCGACGTCGTCGCCGTCGCCAAGGCGTTCGGCCACGACAGGTTCGCCCTCGTCGGGCACGACCGGGGTGCGCACGTGGCGTTCCGCGCCGGCCTCGACCACCCGGACGCCGTCACGCACCTGGCCGCGCTCGACGTGCTGCCGACGCTCGACACCTGGGACGTCATGCGCGGCACGACGGCCGTGGTCGGCTTCCACCTCTACCTGATGGCGCAGCCGCCTGGGCTCGCCGAGGAACTGATCGGCGCGCGCCCGGACGAGTTCTTCGGCCACTTCCTGGACATCTGGAGCCAGTCACCGTTCCCCGCGGACATCCGCGAGGCCTATCTGAAAGCGTCCCGCGACGCCGTCACGTCGATCATCGCGGACTACCGGGCGACCGCGACGATCGACGTCGAGCACGACACCGCCTCGCGCGACGCGGGAGTGCACCTGCGGATGCCGGTCACCGTGCTCCAGCAGGACTGGGGCGCGGCGCTCGGATTCGACGCCGAGGCGTTGTGGCGGAAGTGGGCACCCGACCTCGACCACGGCACCGTCTCCTGTGGACACTTCATGGCCGAAGAGGCGCCGGACGTGGTGGCGGGCGCGATCCGCGCTCTGCTCACCCGGTGATTCCTGCGCTCACAAGGAAATTCATTCGACGAGACTCGATGAGGAGGATTTCCGTGTTGTCACTGGCTGCCTGCGCCGTCATGGGCGCGCAGACGGCCCCTGCGGCCCACGCCGCGACGCTCACGAACACCTTTGAACGCCCGTCCGGTGGGAGCGCTTACACCAGGGCCGAGTGGGCGAAGGCAACCACCTGAGCGCGGCGATCGGCAAGACCGGAGCGCACTCGGGCGGAGGCGGTGAAGGTCGCGGAGGACAGCGGCTGGTTGTAACGCCGAGCCCGTGCGGAACCGCGTTCAGCCGAAGGTCTTCGCCAGCACCGTGCCCACGTGCTCAGCGATCTCGTCGGCCGCTTCCTCCAGGGCGAAGTGACCGGTGTCGAGCAGCACGATCTCGGCGGACGGCACGTCGCGGCGGTAGGCCTCGGCGCCGGCGGGGATGAAGAACGGGTCGTTCCTGCCCCACACCGCCAGCAGCCGCGGCTGCCGCGTGCGCAGCCACTCCTGCCACGACGGGTAGCGGCCGGGGTTGCTCTGGTAGTCCCACAGCAGTGCCTTCATGTACTCGGCGCGGCCGGGCAGGTCGATCACGGCCTGGTCGGCCACCGCCTGCTCCGGGTCGATGTTCTCGGGGTCGCGTGCGCCCGCCTGCCACTGGTGCCGCGTGCCGGCGAGGCTGAGGAACCAGTCGACGGTCTCCTCGTGCTTCTCCTTGTCGTTCCACCAGCCGTTGAGCGCCTCGACGCCGGGGCCGAAGCCGTCGGTGTAGGCGTTGCCGTTCTGCGTGATGACGGCCTTGACGCGCTGGTCGTGCTCGAGTGCGATGCGAAAGCCGACCGGGGAGCCGAAGTCGAACATGTAGACCGCGTAGTCCTCGACGCCGAGCAGGTCGATGACCTTGCCGGTGACCTCGGCCAGCCGGTCGAACGTCGGGCTGTCCGGCAGTGGATCGGACGAACCGAAGCCCGGGTAGTCGATCGCGACGGTGTGCCAGTCGGCGGCCAGGCGGTCGATGAGCCGCACGTAGGCGCGGGTGCTCGACGGATAACCGGGCAGCAGCACCAGCGTCGGCCTGCTCGCGTCCCCCGCCTCGCGGACGAACACCTTGAGGCCGTCGACCTCGACGTGGCGATGACGGATTGCGGGCATCTCGTGCTCCTCAGCTCGTTCTAACGGATAGAACAACCGTAGACACGTTAGGTCGCCCGACGCAAGCGCTGCGGATCAGAAAGTGCTAATGTTTTGGCGATCGCTTTAAGTGTTAGACGGAGGGACGAGCGTGCGCACGACACTGCCCGAGTTCCAGGCCGCGGGCTTCCCGATGGGTGCCGAGCCGCTCGTCGCGCTCGACCTGGTGGACACGCAGGCGCTGGCCGCCGAGCCGGCCGTCGACCTCCTCGCCGACGACGCGCAGTACGCGAGGTGGTGGGCGCTTCAGGCCGACCGGCTGCCCGCCGCGGCACAGCCGGCGCCGAACGCGGTCCGCCGGCTGCGCTCGGTGCTGAGGGAACTGTTCGACGCACGGCTGACCGGCCGCGCGCCCGATCCGTCGGCCGTGGAGGACCTCAACGCGACCGCGGCCTCGGTGCCGACCAGCCCTCGGCTCGACGGCTGGGGTGCCGACGCGCAGGTGGTGCGGCGGTGGCACGACGACTACAACGGCCACCCCGCGCTGGCCGCGATCGCGGGCGAGGCGATCCGCCTTCTGGCCGACCCGCAACGACTCGAGTCACTGCGGCGGTGCGCCAACCCCGCCTGTTCGATGTTGTTCCTGGCGGAGAACAAGCGGCGGGTGTGGTGCACCGCGAACCTCTGCGGCAACCGGGCCCGCGTCGCCCGGCACTACGAGCGCACCCGCGGCGAGGCCTGATCAGTCCTTGGCGACCTCGTCCAGCACCGCGGCGAGGTCGGCTGGCGCGGACAGGAACGGCGAGTGCGACGTCGGCAGGTGGCGCACCGCCGACGCGCGGGCGGCCATCTCCTCCTGCACCGCCGGCGGGATCGCCTTGCCGTTGTCGCACACCACATACGTGGACGGGATCGTGCGCCATCCGGCGGCGGTGAGCGAGTCGGACCCGGACGAGCCGCTCCGCGGTCGCAGCCGGGCGATGGCGCGTTCGGCCACCGTGGGATCGACGTCACCGTAGAACTGCGCGAGGGCGTCGGGCTGCGGTGGCACCAGGTCGACCTCGAACGGCGGGATGCCGACCGCGCCGGCGATCGACACACCCGCGTCGAACATCCACGCGGCCAGGTACACCAGGTGCGTCACGGACTCCGCGCCCGCGGTCGCCTCGCTCATCGGGAAGCCGCCGTACGAGTGGCCCACCACCGCGACCGGCCCGTCGATCGCGGCGATCGCCTGCCGAATCACCTCCGCGTCGTCGCCCATGCCGGCGGGCGAACCGGAGGTCGGCAGGTCGACGGCGTGCGCGGTGCGGCCGAGGCGGCTCAGCTCCTCGATCACGAGCTCCCAGCACCACGAGCCGTGCCACGCGCCGTGGACGAGCAGGATGTCGGGTCCGGGCATCAGGCGCACCTTCTGTCGATGAAGATCGTCACCTCCATCTGTACCACCGAACGACGAACCTGTTCGTGCGCAATGGATTCCTTGACACCCACGCCGGTCATTCATACATTCAAGGGCACTTTGTATGAATGATCCGGGGAGTTGGTCCTCATGCGGCTCGGCAGCACCGCGGTCGTTCTCGGCGGAAGTGCCGCCGGTCTCTGCGCGGCGGGGGCGCTCGCCGCGCATTTCGACGAAGTGGTTGTGCTGGAACGGGATGAGCTTCCGGCGGAAGCCGAGCACCGGCGCGGGGTGCCGCAGAGCAAGCACCCGCACTTCCTGCTGAACTCGGGACGCCGGGCGATCGGAGCGCTGTTCCCCGCCTTCGAGGAAGACCTGATCGCCGCGGGTGGACTGCACCTGATGCCGTCGATGGACGCCGCCTACCTCGACGGGGAGGGCTGGTCGGCGCGCAAGCGGGCGGCCATGACGATGATCTACAGCTCGCGGATCCTCATCGAGCGGGTGTTGCGGGACCAGGTGCGCGCGCTGGGCAACGTCGTTGTGCGCGAAGGTGTTTCGGTGAGCGGGCTGAGCTGCCGCGACGGCGAGGTGGTCGACGTCTCCGTCGGGGACGAGCACATCGCGGCGGACTTCGTGGTCGACGCGATGGGACGGGGCTCGTCGGTCGGCACCTGGCTGGTGGCCGCGGGCTGGCCGGAGCCGGAGGTGCGGACGCTCGACGCCAAGGTCACCTACACGTCGCGCTGGTACGAGCTGCCGGACGAGCCGCCGGCGTCGTGGTGGTGGCGGCACATCGTGGTCATGCCGACCCTGCAGAAGGGCGAGCACCCGCCGGAGCACGAGTTCCTGGTCAACTTCTTCCCGATCGAGGGCAACCGCGCGATCGCCTGCATGGGGTCGTGGGGCCTGGAGATGCCGCGGACCACCGATGCGTTCGTGGGGTCCGCACGGCGCGTGCGGACGCCGTTGTTCGCGGACGCCATGGACCGGTGCACGCCCACCTCGGAGGTGCACCTGACACGGTCCACGGGCAACAAGTGGCGGCGGTACGACCGGTGGAAGACGCCGCCGCGGCGGCTGGCGTTCGTCGGCGACTCGATCTGCGCGTTCAACCCGTTCTACGGGCAGGGCATCAGTTCGGCGGCGAGTTCGGCGCTGTTGCTGCGCGGGCATCTCGAACGGGCACCGCGCGTCGATGACGGCTTCTCGGCGCGGTTCCTTGCGGCACAACGGAAGTTGCTGAGCGTCCCGTGGAGCCTGGCGATGGCGAGGGACCAGGGTTACGAGTGCGCCGAGGGTACGGAGAAGCTGCCCGAGTGGCGGCGGAAACTGATCGCGGCGGTGTCGGGGCCGGCGTTCAGCTTCATCGTCGGAGCCGCGCGCGAGGACGCGGTGATCGACGAGCACTTCGCGAAGGTGTTCAACCTGGACGAGTCGCTCGGCGACATGATGACCAACCCGCGGGTGATCGCCGGGCTGCTGCGCCACCGGGTCCGCACCGCGCTGGGACGGCAGAAGGTGCCGTTCGGGTTCGATCCGCTGGTCGAGCCGCCGGCCACGGACTACTCGACCGCGGCGACGCGATGAGCACCGAGTGCGGGCCGGACGCGGAGGCGGTCACCCGCGGCCTCGGGTTCGACTGCCACGACGTCTCCCCCGTGGTCTCGGTGCGCGCACCCTGGGATCTCGCGCACTGGACGATGCCGATCCTCGAGGTGCTCGTCATCGCGGGCGCGGTTTTCGCGCTGGTGCACGCGATCCGCCGCAAGCGCGCGGGCGACTCGACCAACCTGGCGCTGTGGTGGGCGTCGCTGGTCTACCTCTTCGTGGTCGAGCCGCCGCTGTACTTCCCCGAGTGGTTCGGGCTCGACGAGATCTACGGCTTCATCTTCGCGCACAACCAGTTCACGGTGCAGTTCATGTGGGACCGGCTGCCGCTGTACATCGTGGCGTTCTACCCGATGATCAGCCAGCTCGCCTACGAGGTCGTGCGCTCGCTCGGCATCTTCCGGCAACGTGGCGCGCTCGCCGGGGCGGTGGCCGTCGCGTTCGTGTGCCAGGTGTTCTACGAGGTGTTCGACCACATCGGACCGCAGCTGAAGTGGTGGGCGTGGAACCCCGGCAACGTGATCGTGAACCAGCCCGCGATGGGTTCGGTGCCGTTGAAGAGCGCTCTGTTGTTCGCCTCCGTCTCGCTCGCGGCCATGACGTACCTGGTCGTGCGGCTGCCCGGAAGATGGCGGGCGATCGCGGCCGGGGTGCTGACCCCGTTCACGATGATGATCGCCGGCATCCCGTCGAGCCTGGCCGGCACGAACATCACGGCGCAGGCGTGGATCCTCGGCGCCGAGCTGGCCCTGATCTGGGTCGCGGGACTGTGGATCATCGCGCGAGCGCATCCGGACGAGCCGTCGTCGTTCGCCAGGTTCTACCCCGCCTGCTACCTCGGGGTGATGGCGGTGTTCTGGCTCGTCGCCGACGGCAAGCTGGTCAGCAGCGGCCTCTACGCGCTGGCCTGCCTCGCCGGGGCGGGGTTCGTGCTGGCGAGGCTCCATCTGGTGCGGCGCAAGGAGCCTGCCTCCTCCGTGTGAGGAAGGATGGTGCTCATGGGGCACCACGGATGGCAGGGCAACCCGCCCGGCACCGAACAGGAGGCGCGGCGCCGGATCGTCGAGGCGGCCACGGCGTGCCTCGACCGGGCCGGGCTCGCCAAGACCAGCCTGTCCGACGTCGCCGCCGAGGCCGGGGTGACCCGGCAGACCGTCTACCGCTACTTCCCGCGGCTGGCCGACGTTCTGGGCGCCGTCGCCATCGCCGGTGTCGAGGAGTTCGCCGGACGGATGGAGCGGCACCTGACGTCGTTCGGCAGCCCCGCCGAGGTGGCCGTGGAGTCCGTGGTGTTCGGCGTCCGGGCCGTCCCCGAGGAGCGCTACCTGAGCCTTCTGCTGCAGGCGGGCGAAGGCGACTTCTTCACCGGCGCGGTGACGTCGCAGGAGTGGCTCGCGCTCGGCGCGCGGATTCTGCGCAACGTCCCGGTCGACTGGGCCTCCGCCGGCGTCACCACCGACGACGACTTCGCCGGGCTCGCCGAGATCCTGATGCGGCTCTTCCTGTCGTTCCTGCGCTCCCCCTCCACGCCCCCGCACACCGACGACCAGCTGCGCGCCCTCGTCCGCCGCTGGATCGGGCCGGCCCTCGGGTAGCTCCCCCCGTGTGACCCACAGCACCGAGCCCTGCTCGCCCAACCGGGGTAAAGTCCACTTCCAGCAAGCGGGGTACGGTCCGCTTGTCTCGGATCTCGGCAAAGGACCAGGACATGACGCACATCGGCATCATCATCGGCAGCACCCGCCCCGGCCGGAACGGCGAGCAGGTGGCTCGGTGGGTTCAGCAGCAGGCGGAACAGCGCGACGACGCCACGTTCGAACTCGTGGACCTGAAGGACTTCCCGCTCCCCCACCTCGACGAGCCGATGCCCCCGATGCTCGGGCAGTACCAGCACGACCACACGAAGGAGTGGTCGGCGAAGATCGCCGGCTTCGACGGCTACATCATGGTCACGCCGGAGTACAACCACTCCACGTCCGGCGCTCTGAAGAACGCCATCGACTACCTGTTCGCGGAGTGGAACAACAAGGCGGTCGGCTTCGTCTCCTACGGCTCGGTCGGCGGCGCCAGGGCCGTGGAGCACCTCCGCCTCATCGCGGGCGAACTCAAGCTCGCGGACGTGCGCACCAGCGTGTCCCTCTCGATGTTCCACGACTTCGAGGGCTTCACCACGTTCACCCCGACCGACTTCCAGGCGGCCAACCTCACGACCATGATCGACGAGCTCGTCGACTGGAGCCAGGCGCTCGCACCGCTGCGGGAACGTCAGCTCGCGTCGCAGCAGGCGTCCTGATGGCGCGCAGGTAGCGTGCTGTCCGTGGAACCTGTCGCACTGCCGTTGGGCCGCCCGCGCGAGGAACGGGCCGATGCCGCGCGCAACCGTGCCCACCTCATCGACGTCGCCCGGCAGATGGTCGAGGAACTTGGCGCCGACAAGGTCACCATGGACGGACTCGCCGAACGCGCGGGACTCGGCAAGGGCACGGTGTTCCGCCGCTTCGGCACCCGCGCGGGCATCTTCCACGCGCTGCTCGACGAGGAGGAGAAGCACTTCCAGCAACGGGTGATGAGCGGCCCTCCACCGCTGGGCCCAGGCGCACCGGCGGTCGAGCGGCTGGTCGCGTTCGGCCGGGCGCGCCTGGACTTCCTCCTGGAGCACACCGTCCTGGCGCGGGCCTCGCTCGACACCGGCCAGCCGGTGCCCGTCAACGACAGCCCGTCGCTGTTCCACGTGCAGATGCTGCTGGGCGAGGCGCGCCCGGACGCGGCGGCGAGCGGCACGCTGGCGTTGCAGCTGGTCGCCGCGCTGGAGGGACCGATCCTGCTGTACCTGCAGGCGTCGGACGACCCTGGCGCCCCGGACCCCGGCGCCGTCGGGCACGACCTGATCGCGAGCTGGCAGGTGCTGGTCGAGAGCGTCTGCCAGGGCTAGCGGCGGTCTCTAACGGCTTCGCACGGTGAAGCGGTCGATCACCAGCGCACCCGCGTCCAGCCGCAACCCGAACGCGGGCGACCACCCGGCGACCACCGCCGGATCGACGGCGATACCAATCGGCGCGGCACGCAGCAACGTCCACCGCTTCTCGTGCTCGTGCCAGCTGGTCAACCGGCCGTCCTGGACCACGACGGCGAGCCGGTCACCCGGAGCCCAGGTCAGGCTCGCGCAGCACCCACCGGTGGCCTCGTCGCCGCGCCGGACACCGCCGACCGTCACGTCGACGCCGGACGCCTTGCCCGCGTTGTTGAACCACGCCAGGGTGAAGTCGCGGTTCCCCGCGGTCTGGCCGAGGAAGAGGCTGTCCTCGGGTGCCGAACCCGCGAACGAACGCGGTTCGACGACGATCGCCGTGCCACGGGCGTCCCCGGTCACGGGCGCGGCCAGCACCGAACCGCTTCTGGCGATCCCGCTCGCGGTCAGCACGCCGTCCGCGACCTTCAGCGACGGCGACGGTTCGGAGAACGGGCTGTCCACCCGGTACGAGCCGAGTCGATCCGCCTCGAAGGTGTCGTCCCAGAGCACAGCGGCGTAGTCGGCGGGGTCGAAGACGGTCTGGGCGGAACTCAGTGCCGACGTGGCACCGGTCGAACCAGAGCCGGATGCCGTTGCCAGCAAACGAATCGGGACGCGCTCACCGAGCGGCAGCCCAGCAGGTGCGGTGACGCGCCAACGGGTGACCAGACTCCGGCCAGGAGCGAGCTGGGACGCGGTGGCGGACGTGAGCGGTGTGGCGCTCCACCCGGACGGCACGGCGAGCGTGGCCCGGACACCGCGCAACGGTTGCTGGGCAACCAGAGTCGTGGTCGTTTCGACTGCTCCACTGCGGACAGAAAGCTGGTCCGGCAGTGACGCGCGCAGGCCGCGGACGGCGGACCGGTAGGACGAGAACGCCGTGATGCCGACAGCGCCGCCATCGCCGCGGCGCGGCAGAATCCGCACCCGGTCGGTGGTCAGCGCCGGTTGCACCAGGACGCGGTTCACCTGGCGTGCCACCGGTTGCGCGGGAGTTCTTTGCTGGCCCGGTATGTCGCGCCATTGGCCGTCGGGCGCGCGGTACCGCAGGTCGAAGGTCGTCGGCACGCGCACGCCTCCGCCGTCGTCGTAGAAGGTGACGCGCAGGTCGGAGATCGGGGCCGGCGCGCCGAGGTCGACCTCCAGCCAGTCCGCCGCGTTCGGGCTGCCGTACGACGTCCAGCGGGTGCCGGGCACGTCGAGGTGGAAGTCCTGGCCGTCGATCGCCTTCGTGGGCGGGTCGGCGCTGTAGCTGTAGGAGGCGCGGGCGGTCGGGTAACCGGTGCGGCTGACGTTCGCGAAGTCGTCGACCAGCTCCGGCAGGTCCGCGCCGGAGCGCGGCGGGATGGTCAAGCGCAGTGCGGCGAGCGTTGGCTGGGTGTGGGTGAGTTTGCCGTCGAGCCAGACGCGCAGGCCGGTGCCGCGGCCGTAGTGGCTGCCGTCGCGGTCCCAGACCACGGTGAGGTTGTGGCCGTGGTACGGCAGGTTCTCGACGGCGAAGTGCGTCCAGCTGTCCGGCACGAGCGGTGCGATGGAGACCGTGTTGCCCAGCGCGGGACGGATGCCGAGCAGGCCGGAGAGCACGTTGTCGTTGAAGGTCGAGTGGTTGTAGTCCTCGCTGTGGCCCTTGCCGTCGTACAGCCAGCGGTTCTCGTCGGGGTGGTGCGCCTCCGCGACGTACGGTTCGCCGTTCTTCCGTTGCGTGAGGGCATATCCGCGCAGCACCGCGAGGTAGTCGTCGCGGTCGATGTAGGGCTGACTCGGGTAGTCGATGAGCAGGTTCGCCAGCGCCGTCAGGGTCTGGCTGGTGGCGTACGGCCAGCTCGGGCCGTTCCAGCGGCAGCACCCGTTCAGGGCGTCGCGCATGAACCACGGGCTGCGCCGCTCGGCGGTGGTCGGGCCGTAGGGAGCCGCGAACCCTTGCGGGTCGGTCAGTTGCGCCCAGGCCGCGCTGTTCCCGGCCGGTGCCATGTGGAAGTACCACGGCACGAACCCGATCGACTCCCGGTCCGCGAGCTTCGTGCGGCCGGGGTTGTCGTCGCGCATCACGTGTTTGTAGAACTTGCCCGTGGCGTCCCACAGCCAGCGTTCCTGGTTCGCTTTGAGCGCCTCGGCGGCCTGCTCGAACTGGCGCGCGTTCGAGACGTCTCCGCGTGCCTGGAACAACTGCGCGATCGCCCGTGCGTCGCCGTACTGGTAGGCGTTGAGCGTCGGCCGGTAGCCGTCGCCGCCGTGATAGGGATCCGGGCTCTGGTAGGAGCTCGCGGTGTACTCCATCGCGTCCCACACCGGCGTCTGCCAGTACAGCCCCAGTTCCTGGTTGAACTGCGGCGACCAGCGCTGCCACTGCCGGACCAGTTCCGGCAACCGGTCGGTGGCGAACCCGGCGCGGCCGTCGACCGCGGCACGGGCGGCCACGGCGTCGGCGGCCCAGAACGAGTACTGGTGGGCCCAGTCGGTGGTGTTCTTGTTGAGGAAGTCGGTGGCGGGCTTGGGCCCGGAACCCGAGCCGCGCAGCCAATAGTCCACGTAGTCGTCGAGGTAGCGGTGGTCGCGCAGCCAGCGGCCCTCGTAGACGTGGTGGCCCGCCGCGGCGACGATCCCGCCGTTCGGCGCCGAGTAACCGACCGGGCCGAGGAACTCCGACACGATCCACCCGTCCCGCGGGCCGGTGTACTTCAACGCCTCACGGTAGGTGCGCCAGCGGTAGTAGTAGGTGTCGCGGATCTCGCGGTCCGGTAGGTCGACGAACGGGATGTTCGCCTCGTACCACGCCGGTTCCGGGACATTGCCGAGCAGCTCGGCGTGGTCGAGGAAGTTCGTCCCGGCACCGACCGCCGGGTAGAGGCCGGGCGGAGCCTGCGCCACCGCGGGCCAGGCGGTCGAGACCACCAACGCCGCCGCCACGATCACCGTCGTCAACCCGCGCATCCGACCCCCAACGTCAGGTGATGTGCAGCATTGAAGTGGGAGCGCTCTCACAAATGCAAGAGTTTCAAACAGATTCCATCAGGATCGAACACCTTCGAACCAACACCCGCCCCGGCGGTCTCGTCGTCAGGCATCGCCGCCGAGTTGGGTGCGGTGAGCGGCGGTTCGATCATGAGTTGGTAGTACTTGCACACGCCGAACAGCAGAAACGGAAGCCGTTGCACGACGAAGGGAGCCTTCTCGTCGCCAAGCGACGAGAAGGCTCCCTCAGGGTCGAGCAGGACTACTTGATGTCGCCCTTGGTGACCTTGGGGCTCACCTCGTTCGCCGACAGGTCCTCGGACTGCGCGGCCTGAGCCGGCATCGCCGCGGACTGGTTCGACGTGTACGCCGGGGCGTCCAGCAGGTAGTACTGGGCGTCCACCCGCCAGAAGATCCGCTGCTCACCGCTCGGGCTCGCCGCGAACGACGGGTCCATCGGCACGGTGCGCAGCGTGTTGTCCCAGACTCGCCAGGTCGTCGAGCCCGGAGCGGTCTGGCCGCCGCGGTGCAGCAGGTTGCCGGTGTCGCGGATCGCGACCTCGACGATGCCGAACGCGTTCAGCACCACGCCGGGCGAACCGGTGAACTCCAGCGCGCCACCGATGTTCGTCCACGCGGGGAAGCCGGACGCGCCTTCCCTCGTGGTGTACAGCTTGTTGTCCGAGCCGCGGCTCACCAGCTGCACCTTGCCGTCGTCGAACACGACCGCACCCGGCGTGCCGACACCGGTGATGCCGCCCGCGACCCGCTGTGTCGCCAGCGTGCCGTTGGTGAACTTCTTCACCGCGAGCGTGCCCGTCGGGTTGCGGTAGGCGATCTCGAAGCCGTCCGTGACCGGGAGGATGGTCATGTCGGACGTCATGTTGTAGTCAGTCGTGTACGCCGCCTTGCGCCACCCCTTGAACGCGCCGTCCGGGCCGAACTGCTCGGCGAACCACAGCTTGTTCGCACCGTCGAGCGCGAACGCGGTGAGCACCTTGTTCTTGCCCCGCGCCACGATCGGGTCCGTGAACAGCGCGCCGTTCAGGTCCTGCGGCTGGTTCCAGTCCGAGTCGAGGCCGCCCTGCCGCTGCGTGTACGACCTGGCCTGCGCAGTGGTGCCGCGGGCCGCCAGGACGAGCCTGTTGTCGTTCTGCTGCGCCAAAGCAGCCCGGCCGGTGAAGCCGGCACCCGTCATGCCCTGGAACATCATCTCCTCGGCACCGGGGATGCTCTGCCAGCCGCGGCGCAGGACGCCCTGATCGGTGACGTAGGCGACCTCGAACCGGGACTTCGCCTGGTTGTAGATCATCTGCGCGCGCTCGCTCTGCGGTGCGGGCACCGAGGACGGCGGCGTGACCTTCTCCGGCGTCGTCAGCTTGCAGGAGTCGATGTCGGCCATGACCTCCTTGAGGTCGGCCCACCAGGAGATCCGCTTCTTGGGCTCGCCCTCCGCCGTGGTGGTGAAGACCTTGGCCGTGTTGTCGAAGCGGTACCACCAGATGTCGCTGCCGCTGACACCGAGGACCACGTCGCCACCGGGCGACAGGATCTGGGAGTACCCGTTCCAGCCCCAGCCGACGTTGCGCGCATAGTCGAGCCAGCGGCGGTTCTTCCAGTCGTAGTGGAAGCGGTAGAGCGTGCCGCCGTCGATGTTGGGGTCACGCGCGTAGAGCACGCCGTCACCCGCGGCGAAGACCTGGTCGTACTTGCCCCAGCCGTCGTCGATGATCTGCTTCTGGGTAAGGGTGTTCGTCGCCTCGTCGAAGACGTGGAACTCCAGCTGGCCGGTCGCCACTGCCGCGTAGACGTGGTTGTTGCTGTCGACGGTCACGCGGTTGTGGTACGGCAGCTGGTCCCAGCCGCCCCATCCGGTCGCGGCCACCTTGCTGATGCCGCCGTTGTCCCAGCCCGTGCCGTCGATCCAGCGGTGCGTGCGGAACTCGCCGTCCGGCTCGATGAAGAACTTGTACCCCTTGGCGCCCGCCATGAAGCGGCTGCCGTTCCACCCGTTGCCGAGGTGCTGCGGCTTCTGCCAGCTCGTCACGCCGGTCTCGGGTTCGTTGTGCGCACGCATCCAGAGCTGGTCGTTGTGCTGGGAACCCCAGATCTTCGCGTTGGCGAGACAGTCCACATCGGACGCCATCTCGCCGGTCGTGCACGAGTCGATCGCGGGCGCGATCTCGTCCACACCGGTCCAGGTGGCGATCTGCGACTTCCAGTCACCGCTGGCGTTGAGCTCCCAGAAGTTGTACTTCGGCATGTAGCGGTACCACCAGGTCTCGCCGCCGGGGAAGGTGCCCCAGAGGATGTCGCCACCCGGCGAGGTGATCTGCTTGTAGCCGTTCCAGCCGTTGCCGACGTTGCGGTTCCACTGCTCGTCCTGCCACTGCTGGGTGTCGTAGTTGAACCACTTGCTGGTGGTCTCGTCGTACTTGAAGCGGTAGAGCGTGCCGCCGTTGACGTTCGGGTCACGCGCGTAGATCACGCCGTCGCCCGCCGCGACGATCTGGTCGTACTTGTCCCAGCCGCCGGCGATCACCCTGCGGGACAAGACCTTCGTGGTCTCGTCGTACTTGCTCAGCACGAGGTTGCCGCCGGCCTCGGCACCGTAGATGTGGTTGTTGCTGTCGACCGTGACGCGGAAGTGGTACTGCGGAAGGTCCCAGCCGCCCCAGTTGCTCGCGATCAGCTCGCTGATGCCGCCGTTCTCCCAGGTGCTGCCGGTCCAGCGGTGCCGGCGCAGCTCGCCGTCGGTCTCGATGAACCAGATGTAACCGTTGGGACCGGCCATGAAGCGCTCGTTCCAGCCCCAGCCGATGCCGTCGTCCGACGCCCAGTTGGGATACCCGTCAGCGGGGTAGGTCTGCTTGCGCAGCCGGAAGTCGTTGCTGTTCGCCATGCCGACGAACACGTTCGCGGTCTTGCACGACACCGTTTCCACGGCGTTGGCGACGTTGTTGCCGGCGATCAGGATCGGCAGGCCGACGACCCCGACGATCGCGGCGAGTGAGATCTGCACCAGGCGTCTCCACGACTGGCGCGCGGGTCTGCTCATGACTCGAAGGCCCCCCAATCCGGACACGCCAAAACACGCGCGGTTGCGCGTCCGGTAGTAGCTGACATTCCCCCAGAGGAATGCTGACGGGAGGGTTTGTACCAGACGGATTCGCTCAAGCGGAATCCTGCGGACGAACCTCTCACTTCGCATTTCCGTTACACAAGGTGACCAGGCGCACATGCCTTGTGAAGTCGGCGTATCGGACTTTATGCTCCGAGCCGCCTGCACGTTGAGGCCTTACTGCCTGGGGGAAGATCACTATGGTCGGCCGGAGAGCCGGGCGCTTCCGCGCGCCCAAATACTTGGTGCCGTTGCTGGGACTGTTGCTGACCGTCACACTCGTAGTGGGTGTCGCAGGCCCTGGGTTCACCTCCCTGCTGCCGTGGTTCGGCAACGCCGCGCGGGAGCTCGAGGAGCAGCTCGACAAGGCCCGCGGGCTGGCCTCCAAACAAGACGGGAGCAGCCCAGACGGGCTCGCGTCCGAAAGCGACAAACGCGAGGGCAACCGCGGTCTGCCCGTCTCGGAGCAGTCCAAGTACGGCGCTCCCGAGTACAAAAAGGCCGGTGACGGCGCGCGCAACACCGCCAAGGTCACCACCGGACCCACCACGCGCACCGGGTTCGACGCCAAGACCAGCGTCGAGGTCCCCGAGCAGCGCGGCAGGCACGAGACCACCTACCGCAACGCCGACGGCACGCTGACCACGCAGTTCAGCGACGGTCCCCTCAACTTCCAGCGCCCTGACGGCAGCTGGGCGCCCGTCGACCCGGCGCTGGTCGCGGAGAACGGGCAGTGGCGCAACAAGGCCGACAGCGTCGACCTGCGGCTCGCCGGTGCCGCGAACGCCCCCGATCTGGTCAAGGTCAAGCTGGACGACGCCCACGAGTTCGCCTACGGCCTCGCGGGTGCGCGCAACATCGCCGGCCAGCAGAACGGCACGACCGTCACGTACCCCGGCGTCGCCGACCACGCCGATCTGCGGGTCGAGTCAGCCCCCGGTGGTGCCAAGGAGATTCTCGTCCTGCACGACCGCGCCGCGGCCCGTACGTGGGACTTCCCGTTGCGGCTCAAGGGACTCACCCCCAAGGTCGTCGACGGATCGGTGACGCTCACCGACGCGAGCGGCCGTGAGCGGCTGCGCATCCCTGCCGGTTTCATGACCGATTCGGCCGGGCGTGCGGAGGGCGCGGAGACGCCCCAGTCGCACGGCGTGCGCTACGAGATCGTCGACAACGGGCGCACTTTGCGAGTGTCGCTCGATTCCGCGTGGCTCGACGACCCCGCTCGCGTGTACCCCGTCCTCGTCGACCCCAGCGTGTTCGAGGGCGGTGCCACCGAGAGCAAGCGGATCCGGACCGGCGGTGGCGCGCCCGGCGCGAGCGAGCTGCACGTCGGCCGCGACACCGGCGGCGGCAACAACACCGCGCTGATCAAGTTCCCGTCCGTCGCCCAGCGCCTGGCGAACCACAAGATCTTCGGTGCCTCGCTGCAGGTCGTGAACTACGACTCCACCACCTGCAAGGCGACCCAGGTGAACGTGCACCAGGTCGCCGCGGCCTGGACCAACACCAGTGGTCCCGACGGTGCCCCCTCCCTGGGCCCGGTCATCGGCGGTGCCGCGTTCTCGCACGGCTACATGTCCACCGGCCAGACCCGCTCGGCCTGTCCCGCCGCGCCCGAGCTGATCGCCCTGGGCGACGCCGGCACGGACATGGTCCAGTCGTGGGTCCACGGCACGGCTCCGGACAACGGCATCGCACTGCGCGCGGGCACGTACGCGAACACCAGTGGCTTCAAGAAGTTCACCGGCACCGCGTCGGCCAACCCGCCGAAGCTGTTCGTCACGCACAGCCCGTACGACGCCAAGTACGTGATCAGCCAGCCGATCCCCGACCCGCCGGTGACGAGCCAGCTGGACGGCAAGATCAAGATCAAGGTCACCAACACCGGCGCGAACACCTGGGACGCGGGCTACAACCTCGCCTACAAGATCTTCAACACGAAGAAGAACAACCAGCACGAGGACACTCCCCAGGCCGCGACGCTGCCGCACAACGTCCCGCGGGGCGGTGAGGTCGAGCTCAACGCCACGATCGGGAAGCTGCCGATCGGCAGCTACGTCCTCGAGTTCACGATGCGCCACGGCACCAAGACCTTCACCGACGAACAGGTCGCGCCGGCGCGGATCACCCTCGAGGTCTTCAACATCCCGCCGGTCGTCACCGGCCAGTACCCGCTCGCCGGGCACAGCACCGAGACCCTGCAGCCGCAGCTGTGGGCCAAGGCGGAGGACCACGAGAACGACCCGCTGACCTACAAGTTCCAGGTCTGCGAGCAGGACGAGGCCGGCAACCCGGTCAGCTGCTTCGACTCCGGCCTCCAGCCGAACGTCTACTGGACCGTCCCCGCGGGCAAGCTGCGCTGGGACCGCGTCTACTACTGGCGCACCTTCGCCTACGACGGCAACGGGGAGAGCGAGGGCATCAAGTTCTCCGCGCTGATCACCTCGGTTCCGCAGCCCGAGGTCACCTCGCGGATGGGCAACGCGCCCTACACCGGCAACGGTCTCGGCTTCGACCCGATGGTCGGCAACTACACGACCGCCGCCGTCGACTCGGCGGCCGCGACCGTCGGCCCCGAGCTGAACGTCGCCCGCACCTACAACAGCCTCGACCCGCGCGGCAACCTCACGTTCGGCAGCGGCTGGTCGTCGCGCTACGACATGCGGGTCGTGCCGGACGCGGACGGTTCCGGCAACGTCGTCGTGACCTACCCGGACGGCCAGCAGGTCCGCTTCGGCCAGAACCCGGACGGCAGCTACACCCCGCCGCCCGGCAGGGCCGCGACGCTGACCAAGGTGGCGTCGGACTGGAAGCTGATCGACAAGGACCGCACGGTCTACACGTTCCGCTTCGACGGCGCACTGGTGTCCATCAAGGACAGTGCGGGCCGGCTGGTCGACCTCACGCACGACACCGAGGGCAGGCTGTGGAAGGCGATCAGCCGGACCAGCAACCGCACCCTGACGTTCGCGTGGACCGCCGACGGCAAGCACGTCGAGTTCGTCCGCACCGAGCCGGTCGACGGCTCCGCGCTGGAGTGGAAGTACGTCTACGACAACGACCGGTTGCTGGAGGCCTGCAACCCGACGGGCAAGTGCACCCGCTACGCCTACGAAGACGGCTCGCACTACCGCAGCACGGTGCTCGACTCGCGGCCGGACTCGTACTGGCGTCTCGGTGAGGCCGGCGGCGCCGACGCGAACAGCCAGATCGGTGTCAAGCTCGGCAAGGACATGGCGAAGTTCGTCAACGTCGACCAGTCCAACCAGTACAAGCCCGGCGCACTGGGCGGAAGCGACGACCGCGCGGTCCACCTGAACGGCAACAGCTTCGTGCAGCTGCCGGAGAAGAGCGTCAACAAGCACCGCGACCTTTCGGTGGAGCTGTGGTTCCGCGGCACGTCCGCCGGTCCGCTGTTCTCCTACCACGACAAGGCAGTCGACCAGTCGCCCGGCGCGGGTGTGCCCGTGCTGTACGTCGGCTCGGACGGCAAGCTGCGCGGCCAGTTCTGGAACGGCGTGATCGACCCGATCACGTCGCTCGTGGCGGTCAACGACGGCAACTGGCATCACGTGGTGCTTTCGGGTTCGCTGGCCACCCAGACGATGTTCCTCGACGGCAAGGTGGTCGCCAGCCGTCAAGGGGTGATCGACCACCCGCGCCTCGAGTACGCCTACGCAGGCACCGCGTTCACCGTCGGGGCGTTCCCGGCCATCGCCGGTGGCCGCACGCACTTCACCGGTGAGGTCGACGAGCTCGCGTTCTACGCGCGCCCGCTCGGCGAGAACCAGGTGGCCACGCACTGGGCGGCGCGCGAGCCCGGCGACCAGCTGACGTCGGTGCGCCTGCCGAGCCAGCGGGTCGCGGCGACCGTCAGCTACGACCACGTCCACGACCGCATGCGGGAGTACACCGACAGCGACGGTGGTCGTTGGCAGCTCGGTGTGCCCACGGTCGGCGGCGACGAGCGCAACATCATCCGCTCGGTCCGGATCGTCGATCCCGGCGGCCGTCCGCAGTACTTCGACTTCGACGGCCTCAAGGGCAGGCTCCTGCGCCAGGTCACGCCGATCGGCGCGGCCGCCAGGCCGGAGGACGTCATCGGCCGCGACTGCACGACGAACGCCGACGGGTTCGTCACCTGCTCCGGTCTCGTGGTGGCACTCGGCGTCCGGCTGTTCGGCTACGACGAGTCGGGCTTCCAGCAGACGATCATCGACGAGAACGGCGAGACGGCCACCCTCGTCCACGACGACCGCGGCAACCTCTCCCGCAAGATCAGCTGCCGGGAGGAGAACAACTGCCAGACGACCTACTACACCTACCAGGCTCCGACGGCGGACCCGACCGACCCGAAGACCGACAAGCTGATCGAGAGCCGGGACGCGCGGTCGTCCGGGCCGACCGACGACACCTACCTGACCCGGTCCGTCTACACCGACTTCGGTGATCTCCAGCAGGAGACGAACCCCGACGGCGGGTCGACGTTCCACACCTACACCGACGGCAGCACGTTCGCGTACGGCAGCACCACGGCGAAGGAGCCCGCGCGGCTGTTGAAGTCGACGTCCGACCCGCGCGGTTCGGCGACGATCAACAAGTACTACGCCAACGGTGACCTCGCGGAGACGACGTCCCCGTCAGGTCTGCGCACGGTCTTCACCTACGACGTGCTGGGCCGCAAGAAGACCGCGACCGAGTTCTCGGACGCGCAGCCGCAGGGCGTTCAGACGTCGTACAAGTACGACAAGCTCGGCCGCGTCACCGAGGTGACCTACCCGTCGACGAAGAACGCGGTCTCGGGCGCCACGCACACCGAGACGGCGAAGACCACGTACGACGACGACGGCAACACCACGGCCGCCGAACTGGTCGACTCGGCCGACCCCGGCAACTCGCGCGCGTCGACGTTCGAGTTCGACGACTTCGGCCGGATGATCAAGACCGTCGGCCCGGTGGGCAACGAGGCCTCATTCGGTTACGACAACTTCGGCAACCGCACGTGGGCGGTCGACGCGAACGGCGTGAAGACCGTCTACACCTACACCGCCCGCAACAAGGTGGCGCAGGTGCGGATGGTCGGCTGGCACGGCAAGGCGATCACGCCGGGCGCCACCGGGTTCGAGCCGCTCGACCCGGACGATCCGCTGCCGGACCTGGTGCTGGAGTCCAACCAGTACGACCACAACGGCAGGCTGCTCATCCAGTCCGACGCGATGGGCAGGCGCACCGAGTACGACTACTACCGCGACGGCCTGGTCAAGGAGATCAAGGCCAGGGCCGACGGCGGGATCGAGACCGACCCGGTCACGATCCAGCAGAACACCTACGACGCCGCGGGCAACCTGGTCCGTCAGGTCGGGCTGGGCGGCAAGGTCGTCACGCACGAGGTCGACGCGACCGGCCGGCTGAAGTCGACCACGCAGGAACCGGACACCCTGCGCAGACGTACCGACTACGCCTACGACCTGAGCGGCAACATCACCCAGGTCACCCGGACCGGCAAGCACTCCAACACCGGGCCGTTCGGCGCGGCGTTCGGCGAGACCGTCGAGTTCGAGTACGACGCGTACGGCAGGCAGGTCAAGGAGACCCTGCGCGGGCCCAACGGCCCGGTCGTCACGCGCAAGACCTACGACCAGCGCGACCTGGTGACGACCGTGACCGCGCCGCGCGGCAACGTGAGCGGCGCGACCGTGGCCGACCACACCACGGACTACCGCTACGACGAGCGCGGGCGGGTCATCTCCGTCATCTCGCCGCCGGTGACGGCGGAGGAGCACGGTTCGGCGCCGTCGGTGCGGAGGCCGACGACCATCACCGGCTACAACGCGTTCGGTGACGTGACGGAGGTGCGCAACCCGGCCGGTGGCGTCATGAAGATGGCGTACGACAAGGCGGGCCGCGCGGTCCGCACCGAGTCGCCCGGTTACAAGGCACCGGGTTCCACCCAGACGACGGTCGCGACAGTGCTCGCCGAGTACGACTCGATGGGTCGCCCCGTCAAGACGACCGACCCGTCCGGTGCGGCCATCTGGATGTACTACGACCAGCGCGGCCGACTGGTGGAGAAGCGCGACCCGAACCCGGACGCGCCGGGCGAGGCCGGTGGCAGCTGGCGTTACAGCTACACCCACAACGGCGAGCTGCTGTCCACAACGGACCCGACGGGTGGCGAGAACCGCCGCACGTACGACCAGTTCAGCAGGCCGATCACCCAGACCGTGCTCGAACTGCGCCCGCAGCCGGCGGCGCACGAGACGAAGCTGGGCTACGACGCGGCGGGCAACCTGTCGACCGTCACGTCACCGAAGAACGAGATCACCCGGATCGGGTACGACCAGCTGGGGCAGAAGACCAGCGTCACCGACCCGGCCGGCGTGACGACGCAGTTCGGCTACGACAGCTTCGGCAACCAGGTGTACACGAAGGACGGCCAGGGCCGTGCCTCGTACCAGATGCTCGACCAGGCGGGCAACAAGACGCTGGACGCCAGCCTGAGCCCGGCCGGTCAGGTTCTCCGCACCGGCAGGTACACCTACGACATCGCCGGAAACCTGCTCACGTCAACGGACGCGCTGGGCAAGGTCACCAAGTTCGCCTACGACGCGCTCGGCCAGCTCACCTCGCTGGAGGAGCCGGTCTCGGCGTCCGAGTCGATCACCACGTCGTACGGCTACGACACGAGCGGCCGACGCACCCGCGTCACCGACGGCCGGGGCAACCCGACGTTCTACACCTACAACTCCCTGGGCAAGCCGGAGTCGGTGATCGAGCCGTCGACCACCGCGCACCCGAACCCGGCCGACCGCACGTGGACCACCGCGTACGACGGCACGGGCAGGCCGACGGTGCTCACCGCACCAGGAGGCGTGACCAGGACCCGGACGTACGACGGTCTCGGCAGGCTGACCAAGGAGGCCGGCGCCGGCGCATCGGTGTCCACAACGGACCGTGAGATCGGGTACGACCTCGTCGGCCGTCCGACGTCGGTCAGCGCGCCGGGTGGGACCAACACCTACGAGTACAACAACCGGGGTCTGATGACCTCGGCGACCGGCCCGTCCGGTGACGCGTCGTTCGGCTACGACGAGGTGGGCAGGCTGACGTCCCGCACGGACGCCGCGGGCACCACGTCGTTCGGCTACGCCCAGGGGCGCCTGGCGTCCGTGGCGGACGGCGTCACCGGTGGCGGGATCGCGTTCGGCTACAACGCTTCCGGCCGCGTCGAGACGATGAACTACGGCGCCGGCCGGGTGCGCACGTTCGGGTACGACGACCTGGGCCGCGAGACCTCGGACGTCACGAAGGACTCCACCGGTGGCGTGCTCGCGTCGGTCGGCTACGAGTACGACCTGGCCGACCGCCTGAAGAAGAAGGTCTCGGCGGGCACCGCGGGTGCCGGCGAGCAGACCTACGGCTACGACGACCTGGGCCGCATGACGTCGTGGACGTCCGGCGGCACCACGACGGCGTACGCGTGGGACAAGTCCGGCAACCGGATTGTCAACGGTGCCAAGACGTCCACGTTCGACGAGCGCAACCGCGTGCTGTCGGACGGCGACTACACCTACAAGTACTCCGCACGCGGCACGCGTGACTCGCGCACCAGCTCTGGCCACGAGGAGAAGTTCGACTTCGACGCGTTCGACCGCCTGACGAAGGTCGGCGCGGCCACCTACGCGTACGACGCGCTGGACCGCCCGGTGACCCGCGGCAGCCAGCAGTTCAAGTACGCGGGCATCGAGATGGACGCCGTCAAGGACTCGGACGCGACCTACGGCCGCGGCGTGTTCGGCGAGCTGCTGTCGCTGGCGTCCGGTGCGGACAAGCGAGTGCTGCTGTCCGACAAGCACGGCGACGTCATCGGTGGCCTGGACGGCGCCCAGGTCAAGGACTCCGCGTCCTACGACCCGTGGGGCAAGGTCACCGCTTCCGCCGGTACCAAGCGGAACGTCGGTTTCCAGGGCGACTGGACGGATCCCGACAGCGGCCACGTGAACATGGGCGCCCGCTGGTACGAGCCGTCGTCCGGTTCGTTCGTGTCCCGTGACTCGGTGGATCAGGGCGGCCCGGGCTCCGGCGGCTTCAACCGCTACGCCTACGGCGTCGGCTCCCCGGTGAACGGTTTCGACCCGGACGGCCACGGCTGGTTCAGCGACGCGGTCTCGTGGGTCGGCGACAACATCTCGACGATCGGCCACACCGCGTTGGACGTGGCGGGCCTGGTGCCCGGCCTGGGTGAGATCGCGGACGGCATCAACGCCGTCTGGTACCTCGCCGAGGGCAACTACACCGACGCGGCCCTGTCGGCGGCGGGCATGATCCCGTTCGGCGGCTGGGGAGCCACCGCGGCGAAGTGGGGCAACCGCGGCTACGACGCCATGCGCGGAGCCGACAACGTCCCGACCCCGCGCACGCCCGACGCCCCGCACCCTCGTCGCCCCGACGGCCCCAACGCCGGCAAGGGCCCGGACGGCATGCCGCTGAAGAAGGGCGACGTCCCCTCCGCCGGCAAGTCACTACCTGACCCGCGCAAACTGGCAGCCGAAGCGGCAGCACGCCAAGCCGCCGCGGCAGCAGCGGCGCTGCAAGCGGCGATCCGCCGGACAGCAGCGGCCAAGGCGGCCGTCGCCAAGGCGGTCAAGTCCAACCCGATCCCGACCCTGAAGGCGGCCCTGAAGCCGCGCATCGCCAACGCCAAGAACATCATCTCGGCGATGCCCAACGCGCCTGCCCGCATCGTGCAGACGGTCGTCACCAACGTGCAGGACCTCAACAAGGTCTACGAGACGATCAAGACCGCGATGCTCGGCGTGGGCAAGGAGGTCGTGAAGGAGGCCGCGCAGGCCCAGGTGTCGGAGACCCTGACCATGATGGGGGCGCCGTATCTCGGCGACATCCTGGATCTGACGGGTGGCGGCAAGAAGAAGAAACGCACCCAGGATCGCGGCAAGAACGCGAAACAGGAGGCGTCAGGCGGCGCGTCGTGCCCCATCTCGTGGGACTCGAACAGCTTCGACCCGTCCACGCCGGTCCTGATGGCCGACGGCACCCGCAAGCCGATCGCGTCCGTCGAGGTCGGCGACGAGGTGAAGGCGACCGATCCGAAGACGGATCAGACCGCCACGAAGAAGGTCACCGACGTCCGGTCACACGTCGCGGACCGGAAGCTGTACAAGATCGTCATCCTGACGGACTCCGGGGTGGGCCAGCTCGTCGCCACCGACGAGCACCCGTTCTGGGTCGAGAGCGTGCAGAAGTGGGTGCACGCCGAGGATCTGAAGCCCGGTTATCGGTTCACCACCGCGGACAACCGTCCGGCGATGGTGCTGGGCACGCGGTCCTTCTCGAAGGTCCAGCTGGTCTACAACCTCACGGTTGACGGGCTGCACACCTACTACGTCGGTGCAGTCGGTGGTGGGAGGAACGCCGCTGCTGACGTACTCACCCACAACAGCGCCGCAGCCTGTGATGACGATGACGAACCCAGCATCTACGGCGAGCCGGACAGCCGTGGGCGGCCGACGGGGATCGACACCGTGCTGACCAAGGACAACATCGGAGGAAACACCGATCCCAAGGTCGATCCGGTGGGCTGGATCCCCGGCGGTGACTACCACCGCTCCCACCTGCTCGGTGCCCAGCTCGGCGGCTCCAACAGCGACCCGCTCAACTTCATCACCCTGCACGCCAGGGCCAACACGCCGGGGATGCGCAAGTTCGAGGGGCAGGTGCGCAAGGTGGTGGAGGACGGTGAGAACGTTCGCTACCGGGTCACACCGATCTACAAGGGATCCAGGTTGATACCCATTGGTGTGACCATGGAGGCCGAGGGCGATCGCGGGTACCACCTATCCTTGAGCATTCGAAACATCAAGGGCTGGAAGAAGAAGAGGCGATGAGCCACACAGTTGATCGTCTGACTGAGATCGTCACACCGCCGCCGTCCACCGGGATCGAGGTGGACTGGGAGGAAACCGCCGGCGCGGTCGGCACGGCCCTGCCCGCCGACTACGTCGAACTGGTCGAGCGGTACGGCGGAGGCCGGTTCGACGAGTACCTCTGGTTGCTGGAGCCCGACGCTCGCAGCTACTACGACCTGATCGAGAAGGTCGACGATCGGGAAGGTGACCTCGAGGACCTGTGGGACGGGGGCGAGGCCAAGCCGGCTCAGCTGGAGGTTCCCGGCGCTCGGGCGATCGCGTGGGCTGCGACGGACAACGGCGAGTACCTCTACTGGCTGGCCCACGAGGGGCGCAGTCCGGAGGAGTGGACCGTGCTCGTCAACGAGGCTCGTGGCGAGAGGTGGGAGCACTTCGAAATGGGGTGTGCGGAGTTCCTGCTCAAATCGCTGATCGGCGAGGTGCGCTCGGAACTGCTCTGGTCGCGGTATCCGGCGGATCCGCACAAGTTCGAGTCGAGCGGCCTGTACCCGCGTCGTGATGACGATGATGACGAATTTGATGAGGACGAAGACGACGAATAGAACGTCCTCAGAGCTTCTGAAAGCGCGTTGAACGACGTGAGGGCCACGTTCCGTTGGAACGTGGCCCTCACTCATGTCCGGCGATCGCGGCTAGGTCAGACCGGCCTCGACGAGTCGTCGAGCCGAACGAGCTGTGCCCGCGGATACTTCCGGCCGGCCATCGGCATCGGCGACCCGGTGAACGACACCGGCGTCCCCGCCAGCAACAACGTCAACCCCTCCGGCAGATCGTCGCGGGAAACGAACCACGACCCACCACGCGTATCCGTGATGAACCCGTGCGACTGCCCCGACTTCCACGTGGTCACGGTCCCCCGCCGACGCCCACGCGGCGCCCCCACCGGCGAAGCGACCGCCTCGGAAGACCGCACGAACGCCCGCCGCAACGGGTAGTCGGCCGCATCGGCCGGAGCGAACAACGAGTCGAACCCCGGCGTGAACGGCGTCGCGGCCCGCAACGGTGCGGCGGTGCGCGGCGTCCACGCAGGTGGCTTGTCGACCGTCCGCACGTCCACAACGGGCACGACCACGTGCACGCCCCGCGCGGTCAGCCGCGTCACGAGCGGGGCGAAGTCGGCGTCACCGGTGAGCAGGACGACCCAGTCCAGCGGCACCGAGATCGCGCGGTCCCAAGCCTCCAGGGCGAGGTGGACGTCGACGCCCTTCTCCTTGCCGCCGACCAGCGGCAGGTCGTGGCGGACGATCCCGGTGGCGGCCAGCACCGCGTCGAAGGAGGCGGCCGGGGTTTCGATGCGGCCACGGGCGTAGTGGGCTTCGGCGATCACGCAGTCGTCGAGCGGGCGGCCCGTTTCGGTGTGGACGTACCAGCGCAGCGCGTCGTGCAGGCCGTCCAGCGAGATCCGGGCCGCGCGCTGGTGTGCGGTGGCGTAGAAGTCGCTGAGGTAGGCGAACCACGTGCCGTCGTAGAACACGCCGATGCGGACGATCTTGCTCACCGAATGGACACTACCTCCGAGGCCAGGAGGGCCACACCTGGAGTGTGGCCCCCGAGAGCCTGCTCACACGGTCGACCGGGTCCGCCTCCACGCGATCACGATGAGCCCGATCAGGCCGAACAACGGGATGGTGCTGATCGCCCACGACAGCCCCATCGGCGGCCCCGGCTGCTCCATCACCTGCAGGTTCTTCAGCTCACCGGTCGCGGGCCCGGCCGGCCCGTCGATGTCGAACCGCAACGTCCACGTCCCCGGCGCCGGCATCGCGTGGATGTCCAGGCCCCACACCTCCCGCTTGCGGGGATGGCGCGCCAGCGGGCCGTCCTCCATCAGCTCGCTGCCCCAGACCATCGTCAGGGTGCCCTGCTTGCCTGTGATGCCGTCCTCGGGCGCGAACGTGAAGTCCAGCGACTGCATGGCTTTCACGGGCCACGTGCTGAACCCGACGGTCAGGTTGTAGGGCCCCGCCTGCACCTTCTCGGTGTGCACGACGTTCACCGGCTCGAAGGCGAGCGCCGGGGACGCCAGGCCGAGCAGCAGGCCCACCGTGCCAAGCAGACCCAGCAGTGTCTTACGCATGGCGAGCTTCCTTTGCTGGTGCGAGGTGGCGCAGCATCTGACCGAACCGCCGGCCTAGCGTCGCGGCTCCGGCAGCGAACGCCGCGGCGAGCACGATGGTGGCGAAGTACCGGGCGTTGACCGGGAAGGGGGCGCCGTACACGAGGACGCGCTGGAGCGGCACGCAGGCCGCGATGATCGCGCCGCCGAGCGCGCCGGGGATCCACGCGGGCACCCTGTGCAGCAGTTCCACCGCGACCGCGACGATCACCAGGCACATCGGGATCATGTTGGGCAGCCCTGGGATGCCGTCGGTGTAGTCACGCAGCGGCAGGCCGGAGGCGTCCGCGTAGACCCTGGCCGCCCACGGCGAGAACCACCAGAACACCGCTTGCAGCACCGCGACCGACACACCGACGGCCAGAGCGCCGCCTCGTCGGTTGAGCGCTCCAGCGGCCATGAACAGGATCATCACCGAGAAGAACGCCGTGCCCACGGAGACCGGGTTGACGAGCCCGCCGGGCAGCGCGCGCAGGCCCAGCACGGTCACCATGCTGAACACGAGCAGCACGGCCGCGGTCCCGATCACGCCGTAGGTTCCCCAACGCTGGTCGCGCGCCACGGCGAAGATCATGACCGCGCCGACCATCGTGATCGAGATCGACAGCAGCAGGCCGATGTGCGGAGGTGAGTCGATCACGGCGTCGAAGCCGTACAGGCCGTGCCACCACTGGTCCCACAGGCCGTACACCAGGAACAGGGCCGCGCCGGTGCCGGAGATCAGGTAGCCGACGGGCGCGGCGAACGTGCGGCCGAAGACGCCCACCGCGCGGCCGCCGACGATCGGGTCGACCGTCCGGGAACGTTTGGCGTTCGCCGTCGTCATCAGCACGACGACGAGGCTCGCGATGCCCGAGAACGCGCTGCCCGCGTACAGGAACAGGTGCGGCATCGTGAAGAACGTGTCCGGTCCGACGTCGGAATGCCATTGGATGTCCCACGTCAGGCCGATGAGCGAGAGCAGCGTTCCGCCGAGCACGAAGCTCGCCGGGGCCAACCCCCGCGGGACAACAAACCGGGCCGACGTCGTAGTCGTCGCCGTGATGTCCACTGATCCTCCCCCTTCAGGTGAGCAGCAACGGGATGACAACCCGTTCCGCACTGAGTGACACGGTGATTTCCCATTGACCGGCCATCGGCAGGCCGACGCCGATCTCGTAGTGGCCGGGTTCCCGCGGCCCCGCGGTGATCGGCGCGATCGCGTGCCCCATCTGCGGCATCGCCGGTTCGACCGTCACCTCGCCCGCCGCGGGGTTGCCGGAGCGGTCGGTGACCCGCAGGTCGAACGAGTTGTCGCCGGACTTCGTGCTCGCGGGTGTGAGCACGAACCGGAGTTGCGCGGTTTCCGCTAGATGTGGCTGTGCCTCAACGCTGCGCGGCCACAACACCACCAGCGCGCCGACCATCGCGATGACCGCCGCCAAGCCGCCCAGCACGTAGCGCTTCACTTCCCCGAAACCCCCTTGGGCACGTCGACGACCGTCGGCACCGTGACGATCGAGTAGTCCCGTTCGACCTGAATCCACACGAGGTACTTGCCCGGCAACGGGAACGAGTAGGTGAACGGCACATCAGGCCCGTATGCGGCGACGCTCTCGTCCGGCTTGTCGGGCATGCCCGGCGTCGGCGGGATCATCGAGTGCACGTGCGCCCAGATCGGTGCCTCCACAGGGCTTTCCGTCACAGGACTTTCTGGCACAGGCCCGACGACGATCATGTGCCCGAGCATCCCCAGCCACGGCTGCAGGTCGCGCTTCCCGAAACCGGCGGTGATCGTGCTCGGCCGGCCCGCTTCCCGGATTTCCGTTGCCAGATCGGCTTTTCCGTCGTTCACCGCAGCAGCGGTCGTGCCGGACACGTCGACGCTCGACCGCAGCAGCTGCACTCCCCCGCCGCGCCGGGCGATCTCCGCGGCGATGGCGTGCGTGCCCTGTTCCGAAGCCTGCAGCCGGGCGCGGTACTCGCCCGGTGCCGTGCGGATCGGGTGCAGGTGACGGAGGTTCCCCGACGGCGACACCACCACGAGGTGGATGAACGCGCTGTCGTGCACCAGCAGATCGTCCACCGGCCGGCCCGACGACCCGTCGGTCAGGCTGAGCACGAGGTCCTTGCCCTCCATTCTGGGCAACAGATTCACCGGCGGTCGCGAGAAGTCCACTATGGACGTTCGCTGGTACGGATCGTTGATGTTGTCGTAGGTCGGATCCAGCTGCGTGCCCGGCGCCGCGATCGGCGGAATGCTCGGCGACAGCAACGCAGCCGTAGCTGCGACAGCGACCGCCGCGACCACACCCGCAGTCGGAACCAGAGCGAGACCGGGACTGCCGAACACCGCGACCAGCAGCGCCACGAACAACAGGACGCCGGCCGCGATGAACCCGCCGTAGGTCGCGTTCTCCCACGGCGACGGCACCAGCGCCGGCACGACGAACGGGATGGTCGCCTCGTCGACCGCCAGCTCCCACGGGCCGGGCCGGTCGACCTGCACGACGCCCGAGTGGAAACCGGGCTTGTCGCCGAGAACGACCTTGGTCGTGCTGGTCGCGGCTCCAGCGGCGCGCGCGGTCAGCGTGAGCTCGCCCGGCGCCGAACCGGCGTGCGTGACCACGTCGACGTGCACCGGACCCGGCACCTCCGCGACCCGCCGGATGATCACCGTGAGATCGCGGTCGCCGAGCGTCTGCGCGACGTGGACGTCCGCACCCGACTGGGCACCGTCGGCGAGCGCGGGGCCCGCGATCCCCAGGATCGCCCCCAGCGTGAGCAGCAAGATCGAGACGCTTCGCTTCATCGTGGCCGAACGTATCGATCATGACGGGTCCGAAGCGTCACTGCAGGGGCTGAAATCGGGTCCCCCGCACGGGGGACGTCCGACCCCTGCGAAGGAGGACGTGCTCAGGGTCGGTATACGGCAGGATTCCTCAGCGATGTACCCGATCAAGCTGTCCCTGAAGTCCCAGTCCTGGCTGGTCGCGGCCACCTGCATGGTCGCCGACGGCGGCTTCGTGCTGCTCTCCCCCGGCTCACCGTGGCAGAAGGCGGGAGCGCTCACCGTGACCCTCGCGGTGAACGCCATGCTCGCCGGCCCCGCCAAGTACTCCGGCTGGGTCGCCGCCGCACAGGCTGCCGTCCCGCTGATCATCCTGTTCACCATCGGCGACCGCGTCCACGCCAACGAGGCCGGCCTGCTGATCGCCGGCTACCGCGCAGGCGCCTGGCTGCGCGGCAAACCGGCGTACGCGTCCCTCGGCGTGCTCGCGGCAAGCGCGTTCATCTGCTCGTTCGCGATGGGCACGGACCTCGTGCGTTCGTTGCTCGTGGTGGCCAAGATCGCCGTCCTGCCGTGGCTGGTCGGCCGCTACACCACGGCCCGCCGCGCCTACCTGGCCGAACTCGAGAAGCGCTCCGCGATGGAGAAGGCCGACGCCCAGGCCGCCGTCGCCAAGGCGGTCACCGAGGAACGCAGCGCGATCGCCCGCGACCTGCACGACGTGATCGTGCACCACGTGAGCGCGATCGGCCTGCACGCCGGCGCCGCCCGCCTGGGACTGCCCAACGGCAACGCCACGCTGGAGAAGTCGCTGCGTTCCGTCGAGACCTCCAGCCGCGCGGCCATGGTCGACCTGCGGCACCTGCTCGACCTGCTGCACGGCGACAAACCGCCAGGCGCACGACAACCCGGCCTCGGCAACGTCGACGAACTGCTCGACAACGTCCGTGCGGCAGGCACTCCCGCGCGCCTGGAGGTCCGCGGACCTTCCCGCGACGTGCCGGAGTCGTTGGACATCACGGTCTACCGGATCATTCAGGAGATGCTGACGAACGCCCTGCGCCACGGCGACGAGTCCGGCGTGACGGTGACACTGGACTACACGCCTGACTCGCTGGTCATCGCCGCCTCCAACAAATCGGGTCCCGGCAACGGCCACTCCGGTTCGGTGCGCCGGGGCCTGGTGGGCATCCGCAACCGCGCGGGCATGTTCGCCGGCACCACCCGGTCCGGTCTGGAACCGGACGGCAGGACCTGGCGCACCACCGTCACCTTCCCGCTGGAGACCTCATGACCCTGACGGTGCTGCTGGCCGACGACCACGCGATGCTCCGCTCGGGCATGCGCGCCATCTTCGACACCCAGCCCGACCTCGACTGCGTGGCGGAGGTGGCCGACGGCAGGGCCGCGGTGACCGAGGTCGCGCGGCTGCGGCCGGACGTGGCGGTGCTGGACATCCGGATGCCGAAGCTGGACGGGCTCGGCGCCACCGAGATGATCCTGGCCGATCCCGCGAACCGCACGAAGGTTCTGTTGCTGACCACCTACGACACCGATGAGTACGTGTATCGGGCGCTCAAGGCCGGGGCCAGCGGGTTTCTGTTGAAGTCGCTGCCGCCCGAGGAGCTGATCTCCGCGGTTCGGGTGGCTGCCCGCGGCGATGCGTTGATCGACCCGTCCGTGACTCAGCGGTTGATCGCACGGTTCGCGGTCAGCCTCGCGCCGCCGCCCACGCCCCCGGAGCTCGCCTCGCTGACGGCTCGGGAGCGGGAGGTTCTGCAGCTGGTGGCGGCGGCCTACAGCAATGCCGAAATCGCCGCCCAGCTCCACGTCGGCGACGAGACCGTGAAGACGCACGTTTCCCGGGTGCTGGCGAAGCTGGGATTGCGGGATCGTGTGCATGCCGTCGCTTACGCGCACATCAACGGGCTTGTGCAGGCGCGACCGCTTTAGCCGACATTTCTGATCTTCGCCACCGCGCAGGCAAAACTCACGCGAGCTCCGAAAGCAGGCCCCCAGGCCTTGTCTATTCCAAGCTGGACCGCAGCGCCCAGGAGATCACCTGCGGCGATGGGGAAACGAAGATCAGTCGTGCTCGCGACGCTGGGCGAGATGCTGCACACGTCGTTGATCACCGTCAGCTGAGAACCGTCACTCCCTTGCAGAAACGAGTGACACGGCTGTTGGGCACGGCGTGCGGGACACCCTCGAACACCCGCACGCCGTCGCAAGCGCAGAGACACTGTTCGTCAGCGGCGGTACACCCCGAACTCGTACAACGAGTAGCCCCAACCGGTTCCGCGCTGGGTGGCATGCATCCGGACATACCGGCCACTCGCCGTCACATCGATCGAATCCACCCCTCCGTTGCCGGAAGTCGTGCCGTACACCGGCCTCCAGCCATTCCCGTCGTCGGACACCTGGATCTCATAGGCACGACCGAACGCGCCCTCCCACACCAGCTGCACGTGCTGGAACGTGGTCACCGCGCCCAAATCCACGCTGATCCACTGCGGATCGGCCCAGTCACCGGCCCAGCGCGAAGAGACGTTGCCGTCCACGGCATGCGAGGGCGGGAACGGTGCTCCGTCGCCGACCTGCTGGTACGACGACGCCGTGGCGGGCTTGCCCAAGGCCACGTTCACCCCGGACGGTTGCGGTGCCACGACCCGCACGGACCGGGTTTCGATGCCGATGTTGCCGCGGCCGTCCTCGGCCATGACATAGACCTTCCACACGCCCAGGCGATCCGGCGCGGTGACGGTGAGCCGGTTGCCGTTGATCTGCACAGGAGTGCTCGCGAGGCCGCCGCTGTTGTCGATGTACTTGGAGTTCCACGCGGCCGACCACGCCAGCGGATCACCATCGGGATCCGACGCGGCCGCGTCGATGGTCAGCGGAGCGCCGGCCGCGACGGAGGTGGGCAGGTTCATCGACGAGATCACCGGCGGGGTGTTGGCGGGCGTGGAGCCGCCGAACGCGCGTTGCACCGAGTAGAACGACAGGCGTTTCTTGCCCGCCGGGGTCAGGTTGAACCACACCGCGCCGAAGTCGTACTCGGTGCCGTAGTGGAACAACGTGCCGCCGAAGGAAACGCCGGTGTGGCTGACGATGCAGTTCCAGGCCTGGGTGTAGCCGTCGCGTTTCTGCGCGTCGGTGGGCTCGGCCGGCACGCCGTTCACGTCGTTCGGCACCTCCCACTCACCCGCCGGGCCGGCCTCGGTCAGGATGTACGGCTTGGTGTAGCCGCCGGAGATCCAGTCCTGGCGCACCTTGCAGACGTTGCCGTAGGAGTTGACCGCGTACAGGTCGAGGTCGGGCGTGTGCGCCTTGAGGTAGACCCACGCGCCGGTCCATGCGTCCGTGTTCGTGACGGGGTGGTTGGTGTCGATGGTGTGGATCGCCCGTGCGGCCTCGTTCAGGTAACGGGCGTAGGCGACGCGCTGGTTCTCCAGTTCGGCGCCGGAGTAGCAGTTCTGCAGGCCGAGGATGGACTCGTTGCCGACGTTCCACATGAGCACGCCGGGGTGGTCCTTGTAGGCGGTCACCCACTGCCGGATCGTGTTCAGCATGTCCGTCTTGTACTGGGCATCGGTGACGTAGTTGACGCAACCGCCGGAACCGGGACCGCCGCCGGGTTGCAGCCAGAACCCGCTGATCACGCGCAGGCCGCTGGCAGCGGCCGCGTCGAGCAGCGGGCGCGTTGAAGCGTCTGTGCCCCAGGTGCGCAAAGTGTTGGTGCCCATGGACTTCAGCTCCGGCATGTACCGCGCGGCGTCGGCGGCGGGCGGACCCCAGGTCAGCCCCTTCACCGTCCACGGCCGACCGTCGACGGTGAGCTGCCAGTTGCCCTGAGAGCCGGTGACGTGCACGCCGGTGGGCGCCACCGAGCCCTGGGTGCCGAACACCCGGAACTCCCACAGCGAGATGCCGTAACCGTTGGCGCGCTGGGTGGCGTGCACCCGGACGTACCGGCCGGTGCCGCTGACGTCGTACGCCTGCCTGCCGCCGGCGGCACCGGTGACCGCGCGGACGGGCTGCCACGCGTCGCCGTCGGCCGAGACCTGGATCTCGAACGCCGTGGCGTACGCGCCCTCCCAGTCCAGCTCGACCCTGGTCACCGCGGACGACGTCCCGAGGTCGACGCTGAGCCACTGCGGGGCGCTCCACTCGCTGGACCAGCGGGTGTCGCCGTTGCCGTCGACCGCGGCCGAGGCGGGCGTACCGGCGCCCTCGGTCGACGAGGCCGCGGCGGGCTTGCCTTGGGAGAGCAGGGCCGGGGCGGCGTTCACCGTTCCCGGTACAAGGAGAAGTCCTGCGAGCACGGCGGCCACCGTGCCGATGATGCGGACGCGAACCATCGCGCCTCCTGCCACAGGTAGGGGGTGAAATGCGAGGAGAGCGCTCTCACAACCCTGCCGGCGAACGTTACGACCAGACGTCGGTCGTGTCAAAAGAACCGGTCTTGACTCTCTCGGACTCCAGCGGGAACCTGGTTGGGAGAGCGCTCTCCGAGCCGGTTCCCCACTTCGGCAGGAGGACAAAGTTGTCCCGAAAGCTCAGCGCGCTGGCGGTCTCGGCCGCCCTCGTCGCGTCCGTCACTGCGGTGGCGAGTCAGTCGGCCCAGGCCGACGACCTGGTCACCCACCACGAGTTCCAGGCGAACTGCTCCGTCACGCACCACCTCCCGGACGACCCGATCGTCCTGCCGGGACTGGCGGGCGCGTCGCACCTCCACACGTTCCTCGGCAATCCGTCCACCAACGCACGCACCACCAACGACTCGCTCATGGCTGCGCAGACCAACTGCAAAACGCCGGACGACAAGTCGGCGTACTGGTTCCCGTCGGTCTACAACGGCGACCAGATCGTGCCGCCGAACTTCCCCCAGGTGATCTACTACAAGTCCGGGATCCTGCGGTACCAGGACGTCGTGCCGTTCCCGCCGGGGATCCGGTTCGTGGTCGGCAGTCCCAGCGCGTCGCAGGAGGAGTTCCGCACCGCGCCGGGCGCGGTCGAGGGCTGGGAGTGCGGCGACAGCTTCCACAACTGGGACATCCCTGCGTGGTGCGTGCCCGGCAGCCAGCTCAACATCCGTTACCAGGCCCCGAGCTGCTGGAACGGGCATGACCTCGACTCGGCGGACCACAAGTCGCACATGGCCTACCCGGACCGCGCGACGCTGGTCTGCCCCGCCACGCACCCGGTCGCGGTGCCGATGATCGAGTTCAAGATGGCGTTCCCGGTCTCCGGGGACATGTCGCGCGTCCGGCTCTCCAGCGGGCGCGGGTACAGCTGGCACTACGACTTCATGAACGCCTGGGACGCGCCCACACAGGCCGCTCTCGTCCGCCACTGCGTCAACGGCGGCCTGCAGTGCGACCCGCGCGGGTTCGACCTGTACAAGCCAAATCGAGGAGCGGCGCTCGGGCCGGATTACCGGTTGCCCAGGTAGGGCGCGCGCCGCATGAAGAGGGGACTTCCCGAATTCGGGAAGCCCCCTCTTCGCTTGCTGTCTACGGGTAGCTGACCAGGTACCGGACCTGGTTCGCCGTGTTCGCCACGCCGCCGGTGTTGTTGATGACGTTGGCGATCGTGCCGACACCACCGAGCGACACCGTGACGAGGTGCCGGAACCGCACACCGGACCGGTTCGGTGCCTCGAACCCGTTGTCCGTCACGATGCTGGGGTCCGCCTGGTTGAAGGCGTAGACACCGACGCCGTGCGCCTCGTGCGTGGTCACCGAATCAGCGACCTTGTAGGCGGCCCAGCCCCGCTTGGACCCGTTCATCCACGCGGCCTGGTTCGGCGGGTCGTACGGCAGCTCGTTCTGGAACATGTAGGTCCGGCCGCCGTTGCCGTTCCAGATCACGTTGTGCTGCTGGTAGTGCTCGACGAACAACCCGTACGCGATCACGTTGTCGCCGTTGACGACCACGCCGTTCTGACCGGGGTTCGCGGTCCAGCTGACGCCCTCGCCGTGGTCGGCACGCCAGACCCAGGTGTGGTCGATGATCGTGTTGCGGCTGTTGACCCGCATGCTGACCGTCGCCTTGCCCGCCTGCGATCCACCGACGCGCAGGTACACGTCGTGCAACGAGGTCGGGTTCGCCGCGTGGTCTGCCGCGCTCGAGTCACCGATCTCCAGCAGCACCGGCGAGTTCCGCACGCCGGCGTCCACCAGGAAACCGGCCAGCCTGACACCGTCCACATCGGACGTGGTCAGCGCGGCCTTGCCGGTGGTCGGCGTCAGGGTCGCCAGGCCGAGGCCCAGCACCACCGTGTTGGGCCGGGTGACGCGGATCGTGTCGTCGACCTGGTGGATGCCCGGTGTGAGCAGCAGGTGCTTGCCCTGTGCCAAAGCAGCGTTGATCGTCGCGGTCGGCGTGCCCGGCTTGACGATGAAGAAGTCCGCGAGCGACACCGACGTGCCGGCGTTGCCGTTCTCCCAGCTGGTGCCACGAGAGTTCGTGCGCACCGAGGGCAGGAAGACGCGGTACTCACCGGACGGCGTGAAGTACAGGAACGGCTTCTCGCGTGTCACCGGCGAGTTGTCGACGACGGTGTGCGACGGGTCCGGGAAGTGGTCGGCCGGCGCGCCCTGGGTACCGGCGAACACCATGTTCCACACCGATCCCGCCCAGCCGTTGACGAGGTTGCTGTTGCGGGTCAGGAACTGCTGCTGCGAACCGGACACCACCACGTCGTCGATCCTGCTGTCCACGATCAGGCCACCACTGGCCCAGCCGTCGTAGCCGTTCCACAGATGAGCCTGGCCACGCAGGTGCATCCGCCGGTACGCGGTGGCCTGCGAGACCGCCCAGCGCTCGATCTGGTTCGGGGGCAGCGTCACCGACAGGTTCTCCGCGCCACGCCAGAAGTTCTGCGTCGCGTTGCCGAGGTTGTTCGGATCGTTGCCCTGTTGCAGCCAGTCGGCTTCGACGCGGATGTGGCCGTTGATGTTCACGTCGTCCGGGAGCAGCCCGAGACCGGCGATCTGGGTGTAGAACCGCAGGTTCACGTCGGCGTTGTACGTTCCCGGCTTGAACAGCACGGCGTGGCGCTGCGGCCCGAACTGGTTGGTCTTCATCTGCGCGGAGATCGAGTCGAGCCGCGACTGCGTCTCCGCCTGCGACGATCCCGGTCCGTAGACGTGCACGTTAGGCCCGAAGTCGGGGTTGCGCGGGTCCGTCGGAGGCACGGTGGTCGGGTCGGTCGCGGTGTTGACTCCCAGTTCCCACAACGAATAGCCCCAGCCGGTGCCGCGCTGGGTGCCCAGCACACGCAGGTGGCGGCCGGAACCGGTGACGTCGAGCGACTGCGCGCCGCCGGTGCTGGTGGTCGTCGAGTAGATGTCGCGCCACGAGTTCGGATCAGCGGCGTTGCCGGTGACCTGGACCTGGAAAGCCTTGCCGTACGCGCCTTCCCAGTTCAGGGAGACCCGGCAGACCTGTTGCGTGGAGCCGAGATCCACCTGGAGCCATTGGGGGTCGGAGAACTGCGACGACCACCGGGTGCCCGCGTTGCCGTCGACGGCCGCGGACGCTGGTGTGCCGCCGTTCTCCGTGGAGGACGCGGTCGCGGGGCGGTTCAACGCGACGTTCGTGGTGCCGCACGCGGCGGCACCTGCCGGCGATGATGTCGCGCTGATCGTGGTCACTAGACACAGGGCGGCGGCGGAGAGCGCGGCAGCCCTGAACAGGGTTGAGCCCATGATCCTGCCTGACGGGAGAAGGGCGAAAAGCCTTGGACAGGGGTGTGAGAGCGCTCTCCCGAACGACGTTAACTTCCGGTGACGGGCAGGTCAATCAGGCAGACGCCCGGACGACGAGTTCCGGTTCGAAGATGACGGATTTCGGCCGTTGTCCCGGTTTTTCCAGGCTTTCCAGCAGGAGGTAGGCCATCGCCGCCGCCATGTCCTCCACCGGTTGCCGCACGGTGGTGAGCTGCGGACGGCACGCGAGAGCGGGCGAGCTGTCGTCGAACCCGATGACAGCCACGTCGTCGGGAATGCGCAGCCCGTGCGCCTGCAACAGGTAGACCGCCGCCTGCGCCATCAGGTCGTTCGCGGCGAACACCGCGTCGACGTCCGGGTACTCGGCGAGCAGCCGTTCCATGGCCGCCCCGCCGCTTTCGGCGGTGAACCCGCCCTCCGCGGTCGGCACGTACGGGAAACCGTGCCGGGCCATGGCATCGCGGAACCCGGCGAGCCGGTCCTGGCTCGCCGGCACGTCCAGCGGGCCCGAGATCGTGGCGATGTTCGTCCGGCCGGCCGCCACCAGGTGATCGGCGGCCATCCTGCCGCCCGCGCGATGGTCCATGTCGACGTAGCTGACCGGCATCGGTCTGCCAGGACGCGCGTAAAGCACCGCCGGGACACCCGCCTCGACCAGCCTTGCGGGCAACGGGTCGGCGGAGTGCGTGGTCACCAGCAGGGCGCCGTCGGCACTGCCCTGCCGCAGGAACTCGACCACCTCGGTCCGCGCGTGGTCGGAGTCGGCCAGCATGAGCACCGGATGCACGCGCTGCGCCCGCAGGAAGTCGACGACACCGGCGGTCACCCGGCCGAAGAACGGGTCGGTGAACACGTCCGATCCCCCGCCGGCGCCGGAAATCACCAGCGCCACGGTCCCGGTGCGGCGGGTGACGAGAGACCGGGCCACGCGGTTGGGCGTGTACCCGGTCTGCTCGATCGCGCTGCGAACCGTTTCCTGCAGCTCAGGGTCGACGTTGCGAGTGCCGTTGACGACCCGGGAGACCGTCGCGCGGGACACGCCCGCGACTCTCGCGACGTCCTCCAGCGTGGGTGCGCCCTTGCTCATGCACCGGTTGTACCACGACCGGAGAGCGTTCTCCCAACATCAAGAGGTCACCCGGACGTCCTTGATCGCACCGGGCCAGAAGTCGACGTTCTGGCCGTTGTACTTGGCGCGTCCCACCGCGAGCGCGCCGGTGCTCACGATCGCCGGTCCCGCCGCGGCGGTGGCGACCAGCACGCCGTCCACGTACAGCCGGATCTCGCCGCCCTTCCTCTCTCCCCTGATCTCGTACCAGCGGCCGATCTCCGGCGTGATCTCGAACCGGGCGCGGTTGCCTCCCGGCGTGCTGAACGCGAACGCGCCCTGCCCGTACTGCAGGTAGAAGGGGTTCTCCCGCTCCCTGCCGTCCTGGCTCACCGCGGTCGCGTAGTTGCCGGGCACCTCGTTCAGCCGCACCTTCGCGGACACGCTGTAGTCGCCGGTCGTGTCGATCACCGGTCCGTACGTCTCCGCCGAGCCGTTCCTGACCTCGAGAGCGCCGTCCTTCCAGGTGGCGCCGGTCGGGCTGAGCGTCAGCGGGTTGCCGCCGCCGCTGGAGTCCTTCGCCGTCGTTCCCCTGCTCTCGTTCAGCTTCCACTCGCCCTTGGCCGCGTAGGGGTACGGATTGCCCGCGTTCGCACCGGCCTCGATCACCCGCCGGTTGATCTCACGAACCGGGCCGGGGTCGACCTTGATCCGCTTGCGGTCGTAGGTCCACAGGCCGTTGAGCTCGCCTTCCAGGTCGGTGACCTGCGTGTAGACCGACGCGGACATCTCCTGGCGCGCCTGACCCAGGTAGAACGTGCGGGTGTTGTCGACGTACTTCGCCGTCAGCGCCGCCTTGTCCGCCACGCCGCTGTAGATCGCGATCGGCGTGCCGGGCCACTGGTGTCCCGGCGTGCGCAGGGTGAAGCCGCCGTGCTCGCCGTCCATCACGACGCGCTTGCCGTCCGGACGCGCCGGGTCGGTGTTGTTGTAGTCGTGGTGGTCGATGACGTCGCCTCTGCCGCTGTCCCCCTTGGAGGCGCAGCAGTTCACGCCGCTGTGGGCGTTGACGATCCGGCTCGGGTCAGCGGCCTTCACCTGGTCGGTGATCTGGCCGGTGACCGTGCGGTCCCACTCGCCCCAGCCCTCGTTGAACACGATCCAGGCGTAGATGGACGGGTAGTTGTGCAGCTGGTCCATCAGCTCGCGGCCCTGGCTGAGCCACGCCTGCTGCGCCGCGGGGTCGCTGCCGTCCTCGACGGACACGAAGTCCTGCCACACCAGCAGTCCCAGCCGGTCCGCGTGGTAGTACCAGCGGGCGGGCTCCGCCTTGATGTGCTTGCGGACCGCGTTGAAGCCGAGGTCCTTCTGCGCCTTCAGGTCGAACACGAGCGCGTCGTCGCTGGGCGCGGTGTTCAGGCCGTCCGGGTAGAAGCCCTGGTCCAGCTGCATGAGGTTGAAGATCGGCTGGCCGTTGAGCGTCAGCTTGGGCGTGCCACCGACCATGGCGACGCCGGTGGAGCGCATGCCGAAGTAGCTCTTGACCTCGTCGCTGCCCAGCCTGATCTCCAGCTGGTACAGGTACGGGTCGTCCGGCGTCCACAGGTGCGGGTTCGGCACCGCGAGCGTGAGGTTCGAGTTCGCCGGTCCGGTGACCGTGCCGACCTGCCTGCCGCGCGCGTCCTTGGCGACCGCCGTGACGGTGCCGTTGCCCGCGGACTTGACGTTGACCGCCAGCGAGTTGGTGGTGAGGTCCGGCGTCGTCTTGATCTCGTCGATGCCCTTGTCCGCCACCGGCTCCATCCACACCGTCTGCCAGATGCCCGACGACGGCGTGTAGAAGATGCCGCTGGGGTTGGGCGACTGCTTGCCCTTGGGCTGGTGCGGGCCGGTCGTGTCGGTGACGGCGACGACGATCTCCTGCTCGTGGCCGCGCTTCAGCGCGTCGGTGATGTCCGCGCTGAACGCCGTGTAACCGCCGGTGTGCTCGGCGACGAGCTTGCCGTTCACCCAGACCTTGGCCTCGTAGTCGACCGCGCCGAAGTTGAGCTTGAGACGCTGCCCGTTGCCGATCTTCCAGTCGTGCGGGACGGACACCGTGCGGCGGTAGAACATGTGGTCCTCGTGCCGTTCGAGTCCGGACAGCTGCGACTCGATCGGGTAAGGCACGATGACTTTCTCGGGGAGCTTCTTGCCGAACGTCGGCTGCTGCCCGGCCTTGGCCGCGGCGAACTCCCACGGCCCGTTGAGGTTCACCCACCTGTCGCGTTCCAGCTGCGGCCTCGGGTACTCCGGCAACGGGTGGCGCGTGTCGACCTTCTCACCCCATGGCGTCCTGAGCCGCTGCGTCGACACGTTCTTGACCGTACGCGCGGTCTTCTCGACCTTCTTGCCGCCGACCGCGAGCTGCCCGGCGCCGTCGTAGAACAGCCGGACCCGCTGGCTCTTCAGCACCCTCTCGCTCAGCCTGATGGTGATCCTGTTGCGGCTGGCCGTGATCAGGTCGATCGGCATCGGCGTCGCGTCGACGTCGATGCGGAGGTGCTGCTTGAGATCCGAGACGTTCGTGACCCGACCGTCGAACTCCGCCGTCAGGACCCTGCCGTCGTCCGAGACTCCGGCGCTGCGCGGCACCACCTGGAAGTCCGCGGGCGGCGTGAACGCCGACTCCGGCACGATCTGCTTGGGCGTTCCCGGGCTGGACCAGCGCAGGAACATGTTGGCGCCACCGACGTCCTGGAACATCTCCAGCCGGAAGTCGTACTGACGTCCCGCGGTCAGCGTGACCGGCGCGCTGGTCTGCTCGCGGTCCCAGTCGCCGACCCAGTGGTCGATCACCGGCTGCCCGTCGATCAGCAACCGGAACCCGTTGTCCCCGATGGCGTAGAACGTGTAGTCACCGGTCTGCGGCACCGCGAGGCTGCCGGTCCAACGCGCCGTGGTGTGCTCGGTCCTCCCCGCCAGGAAACCGAACACCCCGGTCAGGTCCTGGTGGTTCACCTCGGCGTCCAGCACGGTGCCGGCCAGGTTCGCGAAGTCTCTCGCACCCGGCGCCGACATGCTGAAGTACTCGCCCTTCAGGCCGTGCACGGGCTCGGCGGCACCCGCCGGCGGCGTGCCGGGCGCGACGCCCAGCGCCATCAGCAGAGCGACGAGTACGGGGGCGGCTTTTCTCATCGGCGAGATCCCCTTCGTTTTTACAACGTTGTAAGAGCGCTCCCATACATCCACGCACAGGGTCCGGACAGCGGGCTACGGCCGATCGGAGGTATCCGGCATGTCAAACAGGACAAAATTCGGTGTTACGTGGGAGCGCGCCCACAGACCGGCAGGGCGCCGTCGCACGTCTCGTGCCGGTTGGGTGCGGTTGTGTGCGGTTCGATCAAGAGTTGGTGGTACTTGCAGACGACCGGTATCAGGACGGCAGCGGGATCTCCAGGCTCACCGTTCCCCGCAGATCCAGCCAAGCTCGCCCCGGCCCCCGAACCAGCCGCAGCACGACTTCCTCGCAGTGCGGACACCGAGCCACCACCCCTGGCGCGTTCCGGTACACGCGCAAACTGGCCACCGACCCGCGGTACCCGCACCCGGCGCACTGCCCGGTCGCCACGGTCAGGTCCACCGCGAAGATCTCCCGCAGATCGCCCGCGAGCGCGTTCCCGTCGACGTGGTCGTCGCTCATCGATGGTCTCCCTGTCAGCCGAAGCGTTCGGTGCGAACGCGGCGCGGGTCGTGGCCCAGCGCCACGAGGATGTCGGACACGGTCTCGACGAAGCCGGTCGGTCCGCACACGAAGCAGTTCGGGGTGAACTCGGCGGGCCAGGCGTACGTGTTCAGGGTGGCCACACCCAGCCGGCCCGGCGGCTCCGGAGAACCCTCCGGGGCCTGCCGGGTGTACACCAGCCGCACGTCCAGGCCGGCGTCCTCCCGAGCGCGCACACGCAACTCGTCGGCGAACATCACGTCCGCGGGCGTCCGCACCGAGTAGATCAGCCGGAACGGCACGCGGCTCCCCAACGCGGCCCGCGTCCGGATCATCGCCATCAGCGGCGCGATGCCGGACCCGCCCGCGACCAGCGTCACCGGCGCGGTATCCGAATCGCGCCACACGAACCAGCCGCCCACCGGTCCGCGCAGTTCGATCTGGTCGCCCGCGGACAGCACGTCGCACAGGTAGGGCGACACCTCGCCGTCGGCCACGCGCTGGATCGCGAGCTCGACGCGGGAGCCGTCGGAGGCCGACGAGATCGAGTAGCTGCGCTGCACCGAGTAGCCGTCCTCGGCGGTCAGCCGCACGTCGACGTGCTGGCCCGGCAGGTGGCCCGGCCAGCCGGGTACGTCGAACACGAGCGAACGTGCGCTACCGGTCAGGTCGGAGGACGCGGCCAGCGAGGCCACCCGCCACGTCAGTCGCCCTGATACCGCTGCTCGCGCCATGGGTCTCCGTAGTCGTGGTAGCCGGCGGTTTCCCAGAAACCGGGTTCGTCCTCGAGCAGCAACTGGATCCCGCGGACCCACTTCGCCGACTTCCAGAAGTACAGGTGCGGCACCAGCAACCGCGCCGGGCCGCCGTGTTCGGGCGTGAGTTCATCGTCGTCGTAGCGGTAGGCGACCCACGCCTGGCCGTCGAGCAGGTCCTCCAACGGCAGGTTGGTGGTGTAGCCGCCGTACGAGTGGACCAGCGCGAAGTCCGCCGCCGTCTCCACGTCCTCCAGCAGGACGTCCAGCGAGACGCCCTTCCACCGGGTGTGCAGCTTGGACCACTTGGTGACGCAGTGGATGTCCGTCGTGATCTTCTCCGCCGGCAGCTCGATCAGCTGCTGCCACGACCACGTGTGCTTCTGGCCGACCTCGGTGCTGACGGTGAACTCCCACCGGTCGGTCGGCACCCGCGGGGTCGGGCCCGCCGTGAGCACCGGGAAGTCCTCCGTGAGGTACTGGCCGGGCGGCAGCTGCACGTCTGGTGACTGGCGTCGCCCGGTGAAGCCGGGAGAGACGATCGGCATGGCGCTAGTACACAGCAACACGTTCCGCTGTGCACGCCCTAGCCTCAGCAACATGGACGACGTGCGGGTACAGACCTCGGGGGCCACCACCGTCATCTGGATGAACCGCCCCGACCGGCGCAACGCGGTCGACCGCCGGATGGCGTCAGATCTGCGCGAAGCCTTCCTGGCGTTCGAGAACGACCCCGGCCAACGCGTGGCGGTGCTCGCCGGGGCGGGCGGGACGTTCTGCGCGGGCGCCGACCTCACGGCCGTCGGCGATCCCGAGCGCCGCAACGAACTCGACCCCGACGGCGGCGGATCAGGCCCGATGGGGCCGACGCGGTTGCGGCTGAGCAAGCCGTTGATCGCGGCCGTCAGCGGTCACGCGGTCGCGGGCGGGCTGGAGCTGGCACTGCTCGCCGACCTGCGGGTGGTCGAGAGCGACGCGGTGTTCGGGGTGTTCTGCCGGCGGTGGGGTGTGCCGCTGATCGACGGCGGCACGGTGAGGCTGCCCCGGATCGTCGGGCTCGGGCGGGCGCTGGACCTCATCCTCACCGGACGCCCGGTCAAAGCGGACGAGGCGCTCGCGATCGGGCTGGCGAACCGGGTCGTGGAGCCCGGTCAGGCGGTGGCGGCCGCGCTGGAGCTGGCCGAGCAGATCGCCGCGTTCCCGTTCGAGTGCGTGCTGGCGGATCGGGCGTCGACCTACGCGGGGCTCGACCTGTCGGTGGAGGAGGCGTTGCGGGCGGAAGGGGTGGCCGGGGTGCCGATCGTGGCGCGGGAAGGAGCGTCCGGGGCGGCGCGGTTCACGGCGGGAGCGGGGAGGCACGGCGAGTTCGAGAGCCGGTCATGAGCCTCGCAACGACCAGGCGGCGATCTCGGTCCGGCTGCGCAGGCCCAGCTTGGCCAGCACGCTGCGGACGTGCGTCTCGACGGTCCGTTCGGACAGCACGAGCCTGGTCGCGATCTGCCGGTTGGTGAGCGCCTGCGCGATCAGTTCGACGACCTCGGACTCGCGCGGTGACAAGGGATCCGCGGCGCGTTCTTCGGCACCGATCCGCTGCAGCAGGCGGTCGGCGGCGGCCAGGCGCAGCGGGAGGTTCAGCGCGCGGAACTCGGCGGCTGCCTGGCCTGCCAGCGTCCGGGCCTCGGTGAACTCGCCAGAGGCCACGAGAGCCTGGGCGAGGCCGAGTCTGCTCAGCGCGACGAACGGGCGGGCGCCGATGCGGGCGTTCATCTCGACGGCCAGGCGGTAGTGGGCGGCGGCCACGTCGGCACGGCCGCAGGTCATCGACAGGTCGCCGAGCAGCTGGGGTGAGGCGGCGCTGCAGAACACCGCGCCGGAGCCGTCCGCGGAGTAGTCCGGTTCCAACGTGGACAGACCGCGGTAGACGAGATCCGCGGTCTCGGCGTCGTCGAGCTGGCACGCGACCACGCCGATCTGGCTGAGCAGCGGCGCCCACATCGGACCGACCTCGACGGTGGCCGGCATCGTGCGGAACTCCTCGAACGTCGAACGCGCCCGCTCGGTGTCGCCGCGCAGGGCGTGCAGGAACGGAACGTAGACGCGGGCCAGCGGCATGTCGGCGATGTGGTCGAGCACCTCCAGCGCCTCGTCCGCCGACGCGGCGTCGATGGTGCCGTCGAGGTGGGCCAGCCAGTGCAGGAACGCGTAGTACATGCCCTTCGCCGCGCTGGCGCCGATGCGTTCGGCCAGCGCGCGGGCGGCTTCGTTGTGTTCCCTGGCGGCGTCGAGCCTGCCGACCAGCGCGGCACGCGTGGCCTTGAGACGGTTCAGGTGCCACCACGCCACGGAGTGCTGCCGTGCCCGCGCGAACTGTTCGATCAGGGCCAGCTCGTGGTCGACCGCAGCCAGGTCACCCACCTGGAACGCCGCGTCGACGAGCCACACGTGTCCCCACAACGACGCGTGCGGTTGCCGGGCGGTCTCGGCCAGTGCCACGGCGCGGTGCGCCAGCTCGACCCGTTCGGCGCGGAACTGCGGGGCGGACAGCGTGACGTGGCGGGCGTGGATGCCGTCCAGTTCGGCGTCCGGGTCACCGCTGCGGGTGGCGAGCTCCAGTGCGGCGGCGGACAGTTCGCGGGCCAGCACGCAGGAACCCGTCGCGGTCGCGGCCATCGCCCGGCGGGCCAGCAGCCGGGAGCGCAACGCGGTGGCTTCCGGCGGCAGGTGCTGCAACGCGGCCGTGCACAGGTGGTCCACCGCGATGAGCAGGTCGGGGCCGCCCAGTCCGGTGATCACGAGGGCGGCGTCGGCCATCAGCTCGGGCGCGCTCGCGTCCTGGGCCAGCCGGGACGCCGTGCGGCAGTGGTCGAGGCTGCTGTCGAGTTCGCCGGACAGGAACTCGGCTCTGGCCAGGTCGAGGGTGAGCTCGGCGCGGTCTCGCGCGGGCGCGTGCTCGGCGGAGGAGAGGGCGAGTGCGGCGAACCGGAGTGCGTCGTCGTAGGCGAGGTCGGCGGTGGCGGCGTGCGCGGCGGCGGTGGCCCATCGCGTGCGTTCGGCGATGGCGTCCGGTCCGTCCGCGCGGCTCCAGTGGCTCGCGACGCGGCCGGGAGCGCCCCCGGCCGACGCCAGCGCGAGCGCGCAACGCCGGTGCAGGTCGGCGCGGGTGGACGGCGCCAGGTCCTGGTAGATCGCGTCACGGACGAGGGCGTGCGTGAACGCCATGACGTCGTGGTCCTGGAGCACCCGCGCGGCAACGGCTTCGTCGAGCGAGGCGCCGGGTTCCGCACCGGTGACGGCGGCGAGCAGCGCGGGTTCGATCCGCTCCCCCAGCACGCTGGCCGCGCCCAGCACGTCGCGCGTGCGCGCGCTCAGTCCGTCCAATCGCGACAGCACCAGCCGGTGCAGCTCCGGGTTGCCGGTGATCTCGCCGCTGTCGGTGAGGCGGTCGAGCAGCATCCGGACGTACAGCGGGTTGCCCCCGGTCGCGTCGATGAGCCGCGCCGCCAGCGCCTCCGGGTCGGCCGCGGTCGTGACGCGACGGACCCAGCCCGCGACGTCCTCCCGGCTCAGGCCACCGAGCCGGACCGCCCGGGCTGCCGGGGAACGCAGCAGGTCAGGCAGCACACCGGTGTCCCGGTAGGTGGCGACGACGAGGATCCGCGCGGTGGCCAGCTCACCGGCGAGGTGGGTCAGCAGCCGCAACGAAGCGCTGTCCGCCCAGTGGATGTCCTCCAGGACGACGAGCAGGCCCTCGGACCCGGCTTCGGCGACCAGCGCGTCGGTGGCGTCGGCCATCATCACGAACCGGGCCGTCGCGTCAGCCGGGTCGACGTGCGCGGTGGTGAGAACGCGGTGCAACGCCGGGAGGTCACGGGCGAGCCGACGCCACGGCCACAGCGGTGGCATACCGGGATCGTCGACGGCCTGACCGCGCACCACCGGCACGCCGTACTCACCGGCCATCGCCACCGCGGCCGCCGCCAGCCGCGTCTTGCCGATGCCCGCGTCACCACCGACCAGCACCAGCCTGCCCGCGCCACCCGCCGCCGCCACGAGCCCCGCGCGCAGTTCGGCGAGCTCGCGGTCACGTCCGAGGATCGGTACCTCCACGCCAGGAGTATCGCCGCCCGGTGCCGGTTCAGTACCGCATTACGTACTGGCACGGATCCGCGCCGCCCTTCTCCGGCCAAGACTCCGACCAGAGCAAAGGAGGCAGACCATGTACGCACAGCTCACCTACTTCGACCGGCCGCGCAACCCGGAACAGCTGGCCGCGGCGGACTTCGCGACCGAGGAACGGATCAAGCCCGCGGTGGCGGCGGTGCGGGGCACCATCAAGACCTACGTGCTGCGCAGGCCCGACGGCTCGGAGGTCGTCGTGACGATCGCCGAGACCGAGCAGGCGCTCATCGACACCCAGAAGGCGATCATGAGCAGCGCGTTGCTCCCCGGCGAGGACGTGGCGCTGCTGCCGGGTGCCGACCGGGTCGAGATCTACCCCGTGCTCGAGGTCTTCGACCACGACGGAGCCCGGTCATGACGACGACGTCGAGAACGCTGACCGCCGGTGTCTGGCGCGCCGACCTCACGCGGTCCACCGCGTCGTTCAAGGTCAGCAACCTGGGACGCACCGCCACCGGGACGGTCCCGGTCACCGGCGGGACCGTCGAGATTGGCCCGGACGGCGCCCTGCTGGCCGTGCACGGCACGCTGGACCTGGGCGCGATCGACACCGGGATCGCCAAGCGCGACCTGGACCTGCGCAAACCCGGCCTGCTCGACCTCGACCGGCACCCCACGATGACGTTCACCGCCACGACGGCGTTCCGCGTCGAAGGTGGCTGGCAGGTCACCGGCACCCTCACGGCGCGCGGCACCTCCACCGAACTGAGCGGCGTCGCCGAACTGTCCACTGTGGACGGCGACACCGTGATGACCGCGACCGCACGGCTGGATCGCAGGACGCTGGGCGTCCGCGCACCGCGGTTCATGATCGGCCGCTACGTCGACATCACGGTCACCGCGGTGGTCCGGCCGACGTAGTGGACAGCGTGGATCAGCCCCCGACCGGCTTGTGCAGCTCGGCGACCTTCGCGGCACCGCACTTCGCGACCATCGCCTGCTCGAACAGCTGGCCGGGGTCAGGTTCCGCTTCGCGGCGAGGTCGGCCATCGCGGTGTCGGAGAGGTCGAACATCGCCCGCGGGTCGACCTTCCAGGCGCCTTCCTCGCGGACGAGGCTGTACCGGTACGGCGCCGGGTCGCGGCGTCCACGTCCTCCCTGCGCAGGGCGTACACGAAGGCCCGCCTGCTCAGCGGCACGGCGGCGACCTGCTGTTCGGTACCGGTGAGCGCCGGCTTCCTCGCGTCGTCGTAGATGGCGAGGTACGAGCTCGCCATCACCGTCACCGCGGTGGCGCCGTCCTTGGCCGCCCCGGCTTTGTGTAGGTCTCGAAGGCGGCGCGGGCCTGCGACTCGTCGGCCAGGGCCGGGATGCCGCACGCGGCCGTCAGAACCAAATGAGCGGACAACTGTCCGCTACCGTGATGTCATGCCCGCACGCCCCGACACCGGCCCCGACTTCATCGAGGCGCTCGCCCGCGGGCTGGACGTGATCCGCACGTTCCAGCCCCGGCGCCCGGTGATGCCGCTCAGCGAGGTCGCCGCCGCCACCGGCCTGGCCCGCCCGACCGCGCGGCGCATCCTGCTCACCCTCGTCGAGCTCGGGTACGTGCGGCAGAGCGAGAGCGGGTTCGCCCTCACGCCCAAGGTGCTCGAACTCGGCGTCGCCTACGTGCGGTCGACCGGGTTGTGGGAGGTCGCCCGCCCGCACATGGAACGCCTGGTCGAGCGCACCAACGAGTCCTGCTCGATCGCGCAGCTCGACGGGTCCGACATCGTCTACGTCGCACGGGTGGCGGTGCCGAAGATCGTCACGTTGTCCGTGCAGATCGGCACGAAGTTCCCCGCGCTGCCGACGTCGCTGGGCAAGGTCCAGCTCGCCGCGCTGCCGCCGGCCGAGCTGGAAGCCGTGCTCGCCCAGCCGACGCGCTCGGGGCTGACCCCGCGGTGGCAGCCGGACCAGGCCGAACGTGACGCGGAACTGCGGGACGTGCGGGCGCGCGGGTGGGCGTTGACCGACGAGCAGCTCGCGCCGGGCATCCGGTCGATCGCGGCACCGCTGCGAGACGGCAACGGCACGGTCGTCGCCGGGCTCAACGTCAACTGCCACGCGGCCGAGACGTCGCTGGAGTTCATGATCGAGCACCACCTGCCGCTGCTCTTGCAAGCCGCGGGCGACATCAGCGCCGACTACGCGCGCCTCGACTCGGTGCCGCACATCGTCGTCGCTTGAGCAGTTCGTCAGGCGCTGTTCCGCGTCGACGACATGACCCACAGCCGGTCGCCCCTGTGGTGGTACGCCTGGCACCAGTCGATCGCCAGCTGGCGATGAGCCGAGGGTTGACGCACGACCGGCCAAGGTTGACGATTCAACGGACACTTGTCCGCATGCCGGTCGAGGAGGCCCCCGATGGTCGCCGAACGACGTCCTGTTGTCCTGCGAAACGGCACCGTCCTGACGATGGACGGTCAGCGAAGGGTTCTGCCGGACCACGACGTGCTGGTCGTCGACGACCGGATCGCCGCGATCGGGCCGGGGCTGGAGGTGCCCACGGGTACCGAGGAGATCGACGCCGCGAACGGCATCGTCATGCCGGGCATGGTCGACACCCACCGGCACCTGTGGCAGACCGCGATGCGCGGCTACGGCGCCGACTGGACGCTCACGCAGTACTTCGTCTGGTACTACCTGGAGTGGGGCAAGGTCTTCCGGCCGGAGGACATCCACGCCGGCAACCTGCTCGGTGCCGCCGAAGCGCTCGACGCCGGTGTCACCACGACCGTCGACTGGTCGCACGGCCTGCGGACGACCGATCACGCCGACGCCGCGGTCGACGCGTTGCGGGCGGTGCCCGGCCGGTTCGTGCTGGCGTACGGCAACATCCAGGACTCCCCCGCGTCCTGGACCGCGAAGCCCGAGTTCCGCGACTTCGTGCACCGTCGCATCACCGGCGACGACATGCTGGGCTTCCAGCTCGCGTTCGACGTCACCGGCGATCCGGAGTTCCCGGAGAAGCCCGCGTTCGAGGTGGCGCGTGAGCTGGGCGTGCCGGTGACGACGCATGCGGGCGTGTGGGGCGCGACCAACGACGACGGCATCCGGCTGATGTACGACAACGGGTTCATGACGCCGCAGTCGATCTACGTGCACGCCGCCACGCTGTCCGCCGACTCCTACCACCGGATCGCGGCCACCGGCGGATCGATCTCCGTGTCGACCGAGAGCGAGCAGAGCGCGGGCCAGGGCTACCCGCCCACCTGGGCGATCCGCGAGCACGGCATCCCGGTGTCGCTGTCGATGGACACCTCGGTGTGGTGGAGCGGTGACCTGTTTTCCGCGATGCGCTCCACTCTCGGCGCCGACCGGGCGCGCGAGCACATGGCGGCGCACGCCAAGAACGACACCGTCACGCACTCATCGCTGCGGGCCGAGCACGTCGTCGACTGGGCGACGATGGGTGGAGCACGCGCGTTGGGACGCACCGACATCGGCAGCGTCGAGGTCGGCAAGAAGGCCGACCTCGTCTTGCTGCGCAACGAGAACTCACCGGCCATGTTCCCGATCCTCAACCCGTACGGGCATGTCGCGTTCCAGGCGCAACGGTCCGATGTGGAGGCTGTGATCGTCGACGGGCGGATCGTCAAACGCGACCACAAGCTCGTCGAAGTTGATCTGCGAGCGATCCGCGGGAAGGTCGAGCGGACCGTCGAGCACCTGCGTGCGCAACTCGGTGACGAGGCGTGGGAGAAGGGCATGAACCCGGACGTCCCCGAATCGAAGGTGCTGGACAACCCCTACACCTACACCGAGTACCGCGGCGACACGAGGACGTCCGTCTGATGCCGGGCGGACCACTCGAAGGCCTGCTCGTCGCCGACTTCTCCCGCGTGCTCGCGGGCCCGTACGCGACCATGCTGCTGGCCGACATGGGCGCGTCGGTCGTCAAGGTCGAAGGCCCGCAAGGAGATGAGACCCGCACGTGGATGCCTCCCGTGCGGGAGGACGTCTCGACCTACTACCTCGGGATCAACCGCGGCAAGCGTTCCATCGCGCTGGACCTCCGTGACGAGACCGACGCGGAGCTGGGCCGCGAGCTCGCCCGGCGCGCGGACGTCGTGATCGAGAACTTCAAACCGGGCGGCCTGGCCAAGTACGGCCTCGACTACCCCAGCGTCAGCGCCGCGAACGGCAAGGTGATCTACGCGTCGATCACCGGTTTCGGCTCCGGCGACGGCAGCCACGTGCCGGGCTACGACCTGATGGTGCAGGCGATCTCGGGCCTGATGAGCCTCACCGGCGATCCGGACGGCCCGCCGTACCGCGCGGGCATCTCGGTGTTCGACGTCATGGCGGGCAACCACGCCGTGATCGGGATCCTCGCGGCGCTGCGGCATCGGGACGCCACCGGGCAGGGACAGCTCGTCGAGGTGAACCTGCTGTCGTCGGCGTTGACCGGGCTGGTGAACCACAGTTCGGCGTTCGTCGCCGGTGGGGTCGTGCCTTTCCGGATGGGCAACGCACACCCCAGCGTCTTCCCCTACGAGCCACTGCCGACCGCCGACAACGACCTCATCGTCGCGGCGGCCAACGACGGCCAGTTCCGCAAGCTGTGCGATGTGCTCGGACTGTCCGGCGTTCCCGACGATCCGAGGTTCGCGCGCAACGCCGACCGCACCCGCAACCGCGAGGAGTTGCGGCCGATCCTGCTGGAACGACTCAGGACGCGGGGCGCGGTCGAGTGGTTCGACCTGCTCGTGGCGGCGGGAGTGCCGTGCGGGCCGATCAACACGATCGACGGCGGGTTCGCGATGGCCGAACGGTTCGGGCTCGATCCTGTTGTGGTGGTGGGAGATGTGCCGACAACGCGGCATCCGATCCGGTTCTCGGAGACGCCGGCGGTGTACGAGCTGCCGCCGCCGGGATTGAACGAGCACGGCGAGGAGTTGCGCGCGTGGCTGAAGGAGGAGTCTCCGTGACCAAGGCTTACGAGACCGCCCTCGGGGCGTCGACACCCGAGACGATCACGTTGCTGGGCCACGACCTCGCCAAGGACGTGATGGGCAACGTCGGGTTCGGCGAGCTGGCGTTCTGGCTGGCCACCCAGCGCAGGCCCGGTCCCGGTGAGACGCGGGTGTTCGAGGCGGTGCTGGCCGCGCTCGCCGACCACGGGTTCACCCCGACCGCGATCGTCAGCCGCCTCACGTTCCTCTCCGCCCCCGACTCCGTGCAGGGCGCGCTCGCCGCCGGGCTGCTCGGCGGCGGCTCCCGTTTCCTCGGCGTCACCGAGGACGCGGGCCGGTTCCTGAACGCCGTGGTCAGCGCCGCGGAACTGCCGACCGATGACGACGGTTGGGACGCACTGGCGCTGGAAACCCTGGAAGCTCAGGGCAAAGCGCGCATCCCCGGCCTGGGTCACCACGTGCACAAGAACGGCGACCCGCGCACCGCCCGGCTGTTCGAGATCGCCGCCGAGGAGAACGTGCTGGGGCCGCACATGAAGCTCTTCGCCGCTATCGGCCGGGTCCATCCGCGGGTGCTCGGCAGGACGTTGCCGCTCAACGGCGCCGGTACGTGCGGTGCGGCGCTGGCCGACCTCGGGTTGCCGCTGGAGTTGTTGCGGGGCTTCGCCTTGCTGGCCCGCACGGCCGGGCTGATCGGGCAGCTCGCCGAGGAACTGCGCAATCCCGTCGCCAACGACATCTTCCTTTCCGTGGACTCGAACACGCGGTCCGTCGCGCCTCCAGAGGAGTAGGCATGCAGCTGGTCACCGAAGACAACATCACGGATCTCGCGGTGCGGCGCTGGGCCACCGCGAAGGACCCGCGGACCGCTCAGCTGATGACCGCGCTCGTCCGCCACCTGCACGACTTCGCCCGCGAGGTGCGGCTCACCGAGGCCGAGTGGATGGCGGCGATCCAGTGGCTCACCGCGACCGGGCAGATCAGCGACGAGAAGCGTGAGGAGTTCATCCTCGCCTCGGACGTGCTCGGGCTGAGCATGCTGGTGGTGCAGATGAACCACCGTTTCTCCCCCGCCGCGACGCCGGCCACCGTGCTCGGGCCGTTCCACATCGACGGCTCCCCCGAACTCGGTTTCGGCGGCGACATGTCCGACGACGTGCCGGGAACTCCGCTCTACCTCACCGGAACCGTGCGAGCGCTGGACGGAACGCCGGTGGCGGGTGCCGTGCTCGACGTCTGGCAGGCCGACGCGGACGGCGCGTACGAGGCGCAGCTCGACGTCGACGAGGCGCGGTTGCGGGCGAAGTACCGGGCGGAGGCGGACGGCACCTACTGCGTTCGCACGATCACGCCGAAGGGCTACTCGATCCCGATGGACGGCCCGGTCGGCGACCTGATCGGGCAGACCGAGATCAGCCACTTCCGGCCCGCGCACGTGCACTTCCTGGTCACCGCAGACGGCTTCGAGCCGCTGATCACGCACCTGTTCGAGGAGGGTGCCGAGTACCTCGACAGCGACGTCGTGTTCGGCACCAAGCAGGAGCTGGTGGTCAGTTTCGAACCGCGCGAGCCCGGTCCAGCGCCGGACGGCAGCACGTGCGCCGTGCCGTGGGTGGAGGCCCGGTTCGACTTCGTGCTCCAGCCGTGCACGCCGCACTGATCACTCGTCCCGGTCAGCCGCCGTCGCCCGTTGACCGGGACGAGCCCGTTCCGCAGCCCGACCAGGTCGTCGTCGACGTGCTCGCGGCCCCGATCACGCCGCTCGACCTGTTGTGCGCCACCGGAACCTCGTACTTCGGCGTGCCCGCGACGCCCTATGTGCCCGGCGTGCAGGGCATCGGGACGGTCGACGGGCGCGCGGTGTGGTTCCCCACCAGGGCGGGAATGGCCGCGGGTGACGGGAGCATGGCCGCGAAGGCGGTGGTGCGCAAGGAAGATCTGGTGTTCCTGCCGGACGGCGTGAAACCGGTCGCGATCGCCGCGCTCGGGCTGTCCGCCGTCGCCGCGCACATGGCGTTGACGTGGCGCGGAGAGCTCACACCCGGCGAGTGCGTGATCGTGCTCGGAGTCGGCGCGGTCGGGCAGGCCGCGATCCAGCTCGCCCGCCTCGCCGGAGCCGGCCGCGTGGTGGCCGCCGCCCGTTCGGAAACCGGCAGGCAACGGGCCGTGCGCGCCGGCGCCGACGCGGTGGTCTCGCTGGAGACCGATCACCTGGCCATGCAGTTCCTGGAGACCGCTCCAGGTGCGGACCTCCTGCTCGACCCGCTCTTCGGTGCGCCCGCCGCCGCGGCCGCCCAGGCGCTGCGTCCCGGTGGACGGTGGGTGAACCTCGGCGGCTCGGCGGGCGAGACGTGTTCGATCACCTCGTCCACGTTGCGCAGCCGGTCGTTGCGGCTTTCCGGCTACACCAACAACGAGCTCACCGCGCAGCAGCGGGCGGAGGCCATCTCGACCGTCGCCAGACATGCGGCGCGCGGTGAGCTCGTCGTCGATCACGAGGTCGTACCGCTGTGCGACGTCACCGATGCCTGGCACCGCACCAGGCACGGCCGGGTCGTGCTCATCCCCTGACCACGCGAGTCTTGAGGTCCGGGTTGCGGGCGATCTCCCGTTCGGTGAACACGCCGGTGACCCACTTCTTCTGGGCGTGGAGACGCGCCTGGTCGGTGTGGTGCGGCGACGAACGATCAGCGGATTCGCCGTAGATCAGCAGTGAGCTCATGCGCGGGCCGTTCTTCGTCAGCTCCACGGCCATGACGAAGCTGGATCCGTGCGGAATCCGGTCCGTCGGTTGCGGTGCGCCTGGAACCGAGATGACGTTGAAGCATCCTTCCGGGCCCCGGCAGCCGTGGATCGGGATGCCCTCGTACTGCTGGACGTCGTCCAACCGGACGTCGACCGCGAGGCCCGCCACCTCGAACGCCCTGACCGCGTCCGCGAAAGCCTTCCGCACGCCGGGATCCGCGGCGTTGAGGTCACGCGGGGTGTGCGCCGGGTCGGCCGGGTCGAACGGCACCAGCCACTTGTCGACGCCGGGCCGTCCGGCGAACTGGATGAACGTGCGCCAGAAGTAGGCGCCTCGGCTGCTCTCGCCGGTGTCCCCGGTTCCTGGCCAGGCCGACAGCGCCGCACAGGCAGCGCGGACGTCGACGGGCCTGCCGTCACTCGCCGGAAGCGTCGGGTTGGCCCGGCACATCGCCACGACGGCGGCGAGGCCCTGTTCTGCGGTGAGGTTGCGGTTGCCGAGCGTCGCGGCCTCCAAAGAGGACAGTGTGAACGGCCGGCCGCCGGCGATCATGTCCAGGCCCATGCGGGTGCGCGGCGAACGTTCGGTGCCGACGTCGCCGACGATCGACGGGTAACCCGTCAGCGGTGCGGCCGGGTTCGCCAGCCACGGGCTGTCGTTCATGTTGCTGACGTGGTCGTTCCTGACCAGGCTGGGCAGACTGCCCGGGCTGAGCTTGCCTTCCCAGCGGCACGATCCGCGGCTGCCGTCGAGGATCACGATGCCGATGTCCGGTTCGGTGCCACAACGCGCGCGCAGTTCGTCGCTGATGTTCGGCACGACCTGGACATCGCCGTAGTAGGCCGTGCCGGTGGCGTCGGCGGCCGGGCCGCAGCACGCGCCGCACCTCGGTGAGCGTCGGCCCCCAGTCCTCCAGGTAGTGCAGCACCAGAGACCGCTCACGGTCGCGCCTCGGTCACGCAGCGCGGCGAACAACGGGCCCGCGCCACAGCCGACGTCCAGGATCCGCCGCCCGGCAACCGACCGCGTCCTGCCGACCCTGTACAGCGACAACTACTTCTGGTTGCTGCCAGGTGAAAGCCGGACGGTCACGATCGACCCGCGGCGCTCGGTCCGGACGCCGCGTCTGCTGGCGGAGGCGTACAACTCGGCGCCGAAGCTGACCTGAGGTCCTCGCGGCCGGGGTGCCGTCGCGCTGACCACAGGGTGAGCGCGACGGCCACCAGCCCCACGATCAGCGAGGTCCAGATGTTCAGCCGCAGACCGAGGATCGTGTTCGCCGAATCGATCCGCAGTGCCTCGATCCACAGCCTGCCCAAGGTGTAGAGCGCCACGTACAGCCCGAACGCGCGGCCGTGCCCGAGCCGGAAGCGGCGGTCCGCCCAGATCACCGCGGCCGCCACCGCGAAGGTCCACAGCAGTTCGTAGAGGAACGCGGGGTGGAAGGTGCCCAGCACGACGGGCTGACCGTCGGGTCCGACGACGGCTCGGCCGGCGTCCTGGTCCCATTCGTAGATCCGCAGCGCCCACGGCAGGTCGGTCGGGCCGCCGTACACCTCGTTGTTGAACCAGTTGCCGAGGCGGCCGATCCCTTGTGCCAGCGCGATTCCCGGCGCGGCGGCGTCCGCCAGCGGCGGGAGCTTCACCCCGGCCCGCCGCGCGCCGATCCAGCCGCCGAGCGCACCGAGCGCGATCGCGCCCCACACCCCCATGCCGCCTTCCCAGATGTACAGGGCGCGGATCGGGTCGCCGCCGGGACCGAAGTACGGCTGCCAGGACGTGGCCACGTGGTAAAGGCGGGCGCCGACGATGCCGAACGGCACGCCCCACGTCGCGATCTGGTTGATCACGCCGGGCCTGCCGCCGCGCCGCACGTAGCGGCGTTCGGTGAGCCACATCGCGACGAGCACACCGGCGATGATGCAGAACGCGTAAGCACGGATCGGCACCGGACCGAGGTGCCAGACGCCCTGCGTCGGGCTCGGCAGGACAGCCAGGACCGCTTCCCCCATGACCATCGCGCCAGGCTAGCCAGGCTGAGGCCCGCGCACTGTGAAGTTCCGGCGCGCAGGCCTCAGCTCACGGTCAGGTGAGCACCACTCCCCCGACGATCGGCAGCACCACCTTGCTCACGCCGAGGGAGACGTTCAGCGCGATGCCGCTCGCCCCGGTGTCCTTGGCGATGTAGCCGTTGTGGTTGGTGACGAGCACGATGCCGATGCGGTGCCCCGCCGGGATCAGCGCGTCCCTGGCGTGCAGCTTCCAGGTCACGTCCGCGGTCCCGTTGGTGGGCAACGGGGTCGCGGACTCCAGCGACAGCCTGTTCTTGGTGTCGATGGCGCCCTTGGTCAGCATCGTCGCCGTGACCGCCTGGATGGAGACCTGCGGCGGACGGGCGCATCCGGTGCGGAAGCGCAGATCGGTCTTCGAGCACTTCTCGGTCGAGAGCTGCAGCGGGCTGCGTTCGGTGAGCACGGCTTGAGTGCTCGGGCCGTAGTCGACGAGCACCGCCGTCAACGGGGTCGACGTGCGGTTCGAGGCGATCCTGGCCGTCACGCTGACCTCGCCGGACAGCCGGGCGGCCTGGGTGAGCGGCGGCGTCACGTAGGCGAGCCTGCGCGGGTCGGCCGTCTCCGGGTTGGCCATCATGAGCGACTCGCTGAGGTTCGCGTTGTCTCCCAGGCGTTGCGTGCCGCTGGAGACCGGCGTGGTGGTCAGCGAGCCGGACATGCCACCGGCCGCGGGGCCGAAGTACAGCGTGGTGGCCCTGGTGTCCGGCCGCGGCCAGGCGGCGGACTGCTCCCAGCTGCCGTCCGGTTTCTGCACGTCGGCCATCGGCTCGCTCATGATCCCGTTGTCCGCGCCCTTGAGCCAGTGGTCCATCCAGAGACCCATGACGCGCTGCCACTCGGCCTGGCGGAACGAGATCGGGTCGAGGTGCCCACCGCGGTGCAGCCAGATCTTGCGAGGCACGTTCCGGTCCGCGAGTTCCTTCCACCAGCGGCCGAACTGCGACGGCTTGACGTTCCAGTCCGCCTGGCCGTGCACGACGAACACCGACGCGGACACGTTCTGCGCGCCCGGCCGGTAGTCGCGGGCCTTCCAGAACGACGTGTAGTCGAAGGACTCGTCGCCGTCCTCGGCGGAGAGCTTGTCGAACACCGGCTTGCACTTCGCCTTCTGCGCCGAGCTGACGACGTAGTTGGCCAGGGCCGTCGGGTAGTTGGAGTCCCAGCCCTTGTAGGCGATGCCCTGGTCACGGGCGTACTCGTACCAGCTGGAGATCGCGGCGATCGGCACGATCGTCTTCACGCCGGGGATGTTCGCCGCGGCCGCCGCGTTGGGCAGCGTGCCGTTGTAGGACACGCCGAGCATGCCGACGTTGCCGGTGCTCCAGCTCGCGACCGCCGCTCGTCCGTCGGCGTAGAACGCCTTCGCGCGGCCGTTGAGCCAGTCCACGACCGCGCGGACGCTCGCGGTGTCCTCGGGACCGCCGGTGGTCGGGCAGCCGGTCGAGCGGGAGGTGCCTTGCATCTCCATCTCGACGACGGCGTACCCGCGGGGCACGAAGTACTCGTCGTACCAGCGCCCGAAACCGCGCGGCACGTTCATCGCCGTCGCCGACGCGCCCAGCCCGTAGTAGGGGCTGGCCTCCATCACGATCGGCACTTTCCCTGCCGTGTCCGGCCGCATGACGTCGGCGGCGATCCGGTCGAGCTTGCCGTCCGCGTCACTGTCGATCGTGGACTCGACGTACACCGTCTCGGTGATCGCCGCGGCGGCAGGGGCCGCGGTCGAGACAGGCGTGTAGATCGTCGCGGCCGTGAGCAGGGTGGCCGCGACGAGATAGACCCTTCGCATGAGTTCCTCCGTCGGAGGGCCCGATGAAGCAGCAGGGGTGGAACTCGGGCCCTACGAAGGAATCTCACCGAATCCGGCGGTGTCGCCGGTACGGCCGAAAGATCTGAACCATTACCGGTTTCAGGCGGCGACGAGTTCCTTCTCGCGCTCGGGGGTCTTGACCTTCTTGTTCGGCAGCGACAGGCGGAAGACCTTGTGCCACGCGGAGAAGACCTGCTTGGGCAGCGGGCCGGTGACGTACTCCAGCTCGTACTTGTCGAACAGCGCGCGCACCTTGACCGCGACCTCGGCGTACCGGTTGCTCGGCAGGTCGGGGAACAGGTGGTGCTCGATCTGGTGCGACAGGTTGCCGGACATGAAGTGCATGGCCTTGCTGCCGCTGATGTTCGCGGAGCCCATCATCTGGCGCAGGTACCACTGGCCGCGCGTCTCGCCCTTGATGGACCGGCGCTCGAAGGTCTGCACGCCCTCGGGGAAGTGACCACACATGATCACCGAGTGCGACCAGAGGTTGCGGACCAGGTTCGCGGTGAACGTCGCGGCGAGCGTGGTCAGGAACGACGGGCCCGACAGCAGCGGGTGGATCACGTAGTCCTTGAGCACCTGCTTGCGGATCTTGCGGCCGACCGCCCTGGCCCGCGCGCGGAACTCGGGGTTGTTGCGGCGGCGCTTGTGCAGGTTCTTGCCGAGCTCCAGGTCGTACGCGGCGATGCCGTACTCGAAGAAGCAGGCGTTGATGAAGTTCCAGAACGGCTGCGCGAGGTAGATCGGGTGCCACTTCTGGTCCTCGTCGACGCGCATGATGCCGTACCCGAGGTCGTTGTCCTTGCCGATCACGTTGGTGTACGTGTGGTGCAGCTCGTTGTGCGAGTGCTTCCACTGGTCGGCGGGCGAGACGTGGTCCCACTCCCAGGTGGTGGAGTGGATCTTCGGGTCGCGCATCCAGTCCCACTGGCCGTGCAGGACGTTGTGGCCGATCTCCATGTTGTCCATGATCTTGGCCACGGACAGGCCGGCGGTGCCGATGATCCACGCCGGCGGGAAGAGCGAGAACAGCAGGATGCCGCGGCTGGCCAGCTCGAGCTTGCGCTGCGCCGAAATGACCTTGCGGATGTAGGCGGCGTCCTTCTCACCACGGCTGGCGATGACCTCGTCGCGGATCGCGTCGAGCTCGCGGCCGAGCTCCTCGATCTGGTCGGCGGTCAGGTGGGCGGTGGGGTCGATGGCGGTCATGAAGCTCGCTTTCCAAAGCAGTGGCTGGGGGTCGGGCCACTTCACGGGGGGAGAGAAAGTCTTTGGTGGCGCGGTCAGCGTTCGAGGTCGCAGGGGCCCGCCGCGGCGGACACACAGGTCTGGATCAGCACGCCCTTGTCGCCCTCGGTGATCTCACCGGTGCGCAGGTCGCGGACGGCACCCGACTTGAGCGGCGTGACGCAGCCGAAGCAGATGCCCATGCGGCAGCCCGACTTCATCAGGACGCCGGCTTCCTCGCCGACGTTCAGCAGCGGCGTGGCACCGTCGGCGGCGACGGTCTTGCCGGTCGTGCTGAACGTGACCTCGCCACCCTCACCGGCGACGACGACGCTGGGGCGGAACCGTTCGGTGTGCAGGCTCTCGGGCTTCGCGTGCTGGGCCCAGTGCGCCTCGGCGGCGTCGAGCAGGCCGGCCGGGCCACAGGCCCAGGTCTCGCGCTCGGCCCAGTCGGGCACGAGCTCGTCGAGACGGGCGAGGTCGAGCATGCCGTCGGTGTCGGTGTGCAGTTCGACCAGGCGCAGTTTCTCGTCCGCGACCAGGTCGTGCAGGTCGTTGCGGAAGATCACGTCCTGCTTGCGCGGCGCGGAGTGCACCATCACGACGTCGGCGAACTCGGTGTCGCGGAGCATGCCCATCGCGGGTGTGATGCCACTGCCGGCGGTCAGGTACAGCACCTTCGCGGGCCTGGCCTTCGGCAGCACGAACTCGCCGCAGGCCTGGTCGAGGTGCACCAGCGTGCCCGGCTTCACCCGGCGGACCAGGTGGTTGCTGACCTTGCCGTCCGGGATGGCCTTCACGGTGATCGTGATGCGGCCGTCCGTCCGGCTGGTCGGCGATGTCACCGAGTACGCACGCCACAGGCGCACGCCGTCGACGTCCACGCCGATCCGGATGTACTGGCCGGCGACGTGGCCGCGCCAGCCCCGGCCGGGCCGGATCACGATGGTGGCGGCGTCCTCTGTCTCGGGGTGCACGGCCTCGATGCGACCGCGCAGGTCGGCGCCCGCACGCAGCGGGCTGACCAGGTCGAGGTAGTCGGACGGCAGCAGTGGCGTCGTGACCAGCTCAAGCAGTTTCCACGCCCTGCTGCGGAGGGCGGTACTCGTCATGACTCCAGCTTGATGCGCCTCAGGGCGTAAAGTCCTGTCCGTAGGACGTGAATCTGGCCAACTGAATTGTTCGCAGGGAACAAATCGTGAGTCATGCAATACGGCGGGCCACCGAACTGGGCCTGGATGAGACAACAGTCACCGCGTTGCGCGCGGCCCTGAAGACAACCGCGGACGAAGTCGTCGAAGCCATCATCGACGAAGTGCCGAGCTACGCGGGCGCACTTTCCGGCCGCATGGGTGGCACTATCCGCCGTGCGGTTCGCACGGCGCTCGGACACTACTTGGATTTGGCCGGCGGCACAGCCACCAGCGGCGACGCGGGCGACGCCGCCTACGAACTGGGCCGCGGCGAGGTCCGCGACGGCCGATCGATGGACGCGCTGCTCAGCGCCTACCGCGTAGGCGCACGCGTGGCCTGGCGCGGCCTGGCCGAAGGCGCGGTCTCCGCAGGCCTGCCCGCCGAGGAAGTAGCGAAGTTCGCCGAACTGACCTTCGCCTACATCGACGAACTGTCCGCCGCCAGCGCCGCCGGTCACGCCGACGAACTGGCCGCCCGCGGCCTCGCACACGAGCGTCACCTGGAACAACTGGCCCGCGACCTGCTCGCCGGCGCGGGCGCCGAGGTGCTGCTCGCCTCCGCCCAGCGCGCCGGCTGGACCCCGCCGGACTCCCTGACCGCCGTCCTGCTGCCCGCCGCCCAGACCCGCCCGGCCTACCGGATGCTCGACTCCTCCACCCTCGTGCTGGACGACCTGCCGGACTCGACCGGGATGCTGCTGGTGCCCGACGCCGACCGCGGGCATCTCTTGAGGCTGCTGACCGTCCGCACGGCCGTTGTCGGCCCAGCGCGCCCATGGATGCGTGCAGCCGCCTCGTACGCACGGGCCGTACGCGCACGTTCCGCGTCCCCCGACATCCGCGACACCGAGGAACACCTGGTCGAGCTGGTCCTGACCGCCGACGCCGACGCATACGCAGACCTCCGTGCGCGCGCGCTCGCACCGTTGCGGACGTTGCCCGCCACCTCGGCCCGACGGCTGGAGGAGACGCTCCGGGCGTGGTTGCTGCACCACGGGCGGCGGGAGGAGGTGGCGACGGCGTTGTTCGTGCACCCGCAGACCGTGCGGTACCGGATGGGGCAGCTGCGCGACCTGTTCCCGGACCTCAACTCGCCGCAACGCGTGCTCGAGCTGACGCTCGCGCTGGGGCTGCGCGAGCGTTGAGGGGCGGTGCCGCGGGACAGCTCCGCGACCACTGCCCCGCACTCACCACAGGTTCGTGAACCGATCCTCAGCGCTCGGCCAGCCCGAGCGCTGAGCCAGGCGCCGGCCGAGCGCCGGGTCAGGCGCCGAGCGGCTTGCGGACCTCGGCGGCCTTCGCGGGGCCGTACATCTGGTTCAGCACCCCGTCCAGGAACTGCTCGGGGGTCAGGTTCTGCTGCTTCGCCACCTCCGCGTAGGCGGAGTCGGCGAGGTCGAGCAGCGGCTGCAGGTCGAGCTTCCACGTGCCGTCCTCGCGGACGAAGCGGAACTTGTACGGGGCCACCTGGCCGCGGGCGAGCACCTCGGCGGAGGCCGTGTCGCCGCTGGCCGTGATCTTGCCGAGTTCGAGGTTGTTGATGCCCTTCTCCCCCACCAGGCCCCTGTCGATCGAGACCTTCACCAGTTCCTTCGGCGACGCGGTGCGCAGGATCGCGGGGTCCACCGAGCCGCGCAGGGTGTACACGGCGGCCCGCTTGCCCAGCGGTGCGGTGGAGAGGTCCTGTTCGGTGGCGGTGAGCGCGAGCTTCCGGAAGTCGTCGTAGGTGTCGAAGATGGGCTTCGCCAGCACCGACACGCCAGTGGTGCCGTCCTTGGCCAGCGCGGCCTTCGTGTAGGTCTCGAAGGCCGCGCGGACGGCCGGCGACTCGTCGGCCGACGGGGTCGGGCTCGGCGTCGAGGTCTGGGTGGGCGTGGTGGTCGGTGCCTGTGCGCAGGCGGTCGCGAGCAGGCAGAGGGCTACCACGATGAGTCGCTTCACGCACTGAAGCGTAGGGGTCCTTGGGAAGCTATTTGCCGAAACGCGACAGGGTCGTCCTCAGGACTGGTTGCGGCGATCTTGTGCCACGATGGCCTGCGTGGACCGCCGCAGGTTTCTCCGAGTCGCGGGACTGGCGAGCGCGGGTGTGGCGCTCACCGCCTGCACCACCTCCGGAGGGCCATCGGCGCCTCCGTCCAGTTCGTCCGTTTCAAGTGGACCGCCGGACTGGTCCGCCTTGCGCGCCAAGCTGTCCGGCAGGCTGGTGCTGCCCGGCGACGACGGCTTCACCTACCAGGGCTTCAACCCCGTGTGGGACGCGCGAAAACCCGCCGCCGTCGCCCGTTGCACCTCCGCGGCCGACGTACGAGCTTGTGTGGAAGCAGCCAGACTCCGTGCGCCGATCGCCGCCCGCAGCGGTGGCCACAGCTACGCCGGCTACTCCTCGCCGGAGAACGGCCTGCAGATCGACCTGCGCGGCCTCGCCGGCGTCGAGGTGCTGCCCGGTGACCAGGTCCGCGTCGGCGCCGGCGCTCAGCTCGGCGAGGTGGCCCGCGTGCTCGCGGAAGCCGGCCGCTGCCTGCCCACCGGCACGTGCCCGTCCGTCGGCGTCGCCGGCCTCACGCTCGGCGGCGGCATCGGCGTGCTGTCCCGCAAGTACGGCCTGACCTGCGATCACCTCGTCTCGGCGACCGCGGTCACCGCGGACGGCCGGCTGGTCACCACGTCCGCGCAGCAGGAGCCCGACCTGTTCTGGGCGCTGCGAGGCGGTGGCGGCGGCAACTTCGCGATCGTGACCGAGTTCGTGTTCTCGACCGCGCCCGCCCCGGACGTCACGGTGTTCTCGCTGCAGTACCCCGCCGGAGTCGCCGCGGACGTGCTCGGCGCGTGGCAGGGCTGGATCGCGCAGACACCGAACGAACTGTGGTCCAACGTCGTCGTGCGCGGCGGCCCCCAGCCGACCTGCCGGGTCGGCGGCTGCTTCATCGGGTCCGCCGGCGACCTCGCCGGGCTGCTGACCGCGTTGCCCGCCGCTCCCGAGCGGTTCATCCAACCGAAGAGCTACCCGGAGGCCACCCGCTACTTCGTGGGCGGCCCGATCGACCGCGAGTCGTTCGTGGCGTCGTCCCGCATCGTGCGCTCGCCGATCAGCGACCCCGGCCGCGCGGTGAACCTGATGGCGGGCCAGTCCGACGAGTCGTACCTGATCTTCGACAGCCTGGGTGGCGCGGTGTCGGACGTCGCGGCGAACGCCACCGCGTTCCCCCACCGGGACGCCCTCGCCTGCGCCCAGCTCTACTTCAAGACACCGCCCGAGGCCGCGGCGGAGGCGGCCAGGGCGATGGGGCAGGCGCGCGACGGGCTCGGTGCGCTGGTCGGCGACACCGGGTACGTCAACTACATCGACCCGCGGCTGCCGCGCTGGGCCGAGGCCTGCTACGGGGCCAACCTGGGGCGGTTGCGGGAGATTGTGGCGAAGTACGACCCGGACAAGGTGTTCGCTTTCGCCCAGTCCGTGCCGCGCTGAGTCCTGTTAGGACCCTGAGCGAAGATGGTCGCATGAACTCGTTGCTGCTCGCCGCCGCGCTCGCCATGGTCTTGCGCTCACTCGCGGCGTCCCGGCTCGACAGGTGGAGCCTCGGCGCGCCCATCGTGATGGTGCTGGCCGGCGTCGCGGTCGGGCTGCTCAACGAGAACTCCATCGCCGAGGGCCTGAACACCGAGTCGATGCAGCACGCGGCGGAGATCATCCTCGCGGTGCTGCTGTTCGTCGACGCCACCGAGGTGCGCGCGGGCCGGTTGTGGGGCGCCTACCCCGGCCTCGTGGCCAGGGTGCTGCTGGTGGCCATGCCGATCAGCCTCGCGCTGGCCGCGTTGCTGGGCTGGCTGTTGTTCCCGGGCCTGCCGTGGGCGGTGTTGCTGCTGGTCGCGTGCGTGACGGTGCCGACGGACTTCGCCCCGGCGGAACGGGTGGTGCGCGATCCGGCGTTGTCGGTGCGGGTGCGCAGCACGTTGAACGTCGAGAGCGGCTACAACGACGGCATCGTCTCGCCGTTGTTCCTCTTCGCGTTGATCCTGGCGGGCGACGACTCGCAGGAACGCACACCGCTCGAAGCCCTGGGAACGGTCCTGCCGTTCGCGGTCAAGGCGATCGTCGCCGGTGTCGTGATCGGCGCGGTGCTCGGGTGGCTGATGGACCGGGCGCACCAGGCAGGCTGGGTCACCGACCAGTCCGCACGGGTCGCTGTGCTGCTCGCGCCGCTGCTGACCTTCACCGCGACCGTGGCCATCGACGGCAACGGGTTCGTCGCGTCGTTCGTCTGCGGCATCGCGTTCCGGTACGTGCACCGGCTGCTCAAGGCCCGGCGAGTCCACAACGGACGCGCCGAGGCCAGGACCGACGTGTTGAACACCGATCTGCACCTGCTGGAGGACGTCACCGGGCTGCTGACGATGACCATGTGGTTCGTGGTGGGCATCGCCTCCGTGCTCATCTTCTCCCTGGGCGTCTCGTGGCAGGAGCTGCTGTTCTGCGCCGCTGTCCTCACCGTGATCCGCCTCGTCCCCGTGCTCCTCGCCTTCTCGCGCTCACGGTTGTCCGGGCGTGAACGGGTGCTGGTCGGCGCGCTGGGGCCGCGCGGCACGACGACGATCGTGTTCGGCTTGCTGGCGTTCAACAAGCTGCCGGAGGGATCGGCGGCCGACACGATCCTGACCATCACGGTGATCTGCGTGCTGGGCAGCGTCGTGCTGCACGGCATCGGCGCAGGGCCGGTGGCGCTGCTGCTGGCCAAGCGCTCAAAGACTCCGGCTGAAGTGGAACGCCGGGATGACGTACCCGGAGTTGAGGTATAGCCGGTGCGCGTCGTGGCGGTGCGTTGCGGAGTCGAGCTGGACCGACGTGCAGCCGAGGCGGCGGGCTTCTTCGTCCACCCACTTCAGCAGGGCACCCGCGTGCCCCTGCTTGCGCGCCGACGGCAGCGTTGTCATGTCGTCGATGTAGATGTGCGAGCCCGCGTAGAGGTTCGTCATGTGGCGGAATCCCGCTGCCGCGACCACCTGGCCGCTCGCGTCGAAGGAGGCCACGATCCGGTAGCCCTCCTTGCGCTGCGCGCGAACCACGTCGACGTACTGGTCGACGGAGGTGAGGTGCGGGCGGAGTGCGCGAATCGCGTCGTAGGCCAGTGCGGTGTCCGCGTCGTCCAGCTCGGCGATGGTGTGTTCGGTGGTCACACCGATCATGCTCGCCGAGGAAGTGGCATCTCAGTAGACCCATTCAGGACGTTTACTGAGATGCCACTTCAGGCGTGATCGGTTACGGGGTCAGGTTGAGGGTCCAGGTGTCGATCGTGCCGGTGTCCTGCGCCGCCAGGTCGCGCACGCGAAGCTTCCACGTGCCGTTGGCGGCCTCACCGGACAGATTGACCGGGTACGTCTGGTTGATGTTGTCCGCCGAACCACCGGTGCGGTTGTGCAGCGTGTACGACGAGCCGTCCGGCGCGATCAGGGCGACCGTCAGGTCACCGATGTAGGTGTGCCGGATGTTCACCGCCACCGTGGCCGCGGTGGACGGCGTGGAGGAGCACCCGGAGATCACGACGTCGCTGTCGACCGCGGCACCCGCGTCCGGAACGGCGACGTCGTTCGGGTTGGTGCCGTTGCAGCTGCCGCCACCACCGCCGGTGACGGTCAGGGTGTAGGTCGCGGTGCGGGACACCGAACCGGCCGCGGTGATCGTGACCGGGTAGGTGCCCGCCGGGGTCGACGCCGTGGTGCTGATCGTCAGCGTCGAGCTCGCGCCGGTGCTGACCGAGGCCGGGTTGAACGAAGCCGTTGCGCCAGAAGGCAGACCGGAGGCGGACAGCTGCACGGTCTGCGCGTCACCGCTCACGGTCTGGGTCGCGACGGTGGCCGTGGCCGAAGAACCCGCCGCCACCGAACCCGAGGAGGGCGACACGGCCACGGAGAAGTCCGCACCCGGCGTGCTGCTGCCGACCGCCGACTTCCACAGGGTGTAGGCGATGCCGTCGACCGCGCGGTTGAGGTGGGTGTCGCTGATGTTGGCCGTGGTGTCGCAGGCCCGGTGGTAGCACGGGTCGAACGCGCCGCCCGCGGTGCCGCCCCACTTCGTCGCCTGGGCCGACGTCTTGGTGGCGCTGGCGCCCATGGCGTAGCCGGACGCGGGGATGCCCGCGTTGGTGAAGGACGCGTCGTCGGAACGGTTGCGGCCCTCGGTGTTCTCCTCCGGCGACAGGCTCAGGGAGTCCCAGTAGGCCTTCATGTGCACCGACTGGGTGGAGTTGATGTTGTTGATGAAGTAGCCGCCGTTGACCGAGCCCACCATGTCGAAGTTGTGGTAGGTCTTGATCTTTGCGCGCTCCGTGCTCGGCAGCTGGGAGACGTAGAAGCGCGAGCCGTTCAGGCCCTGCTCCTCGTCGGTCCACCAGCCGAACCGGACCTTGTTCAGCATGGTCGGGTTCGTGCGGGAGAGCACGAGCGCGGTCTCGAGCAGCGCGGAGGAGCCGGAGGCGTTGTCGTTGATGCCGGGGCCCGCGGAGACGGAGTCCAGGTGGGCGCCGAACATGTAGACGTTGTTCGCGTTGCCGCCCGGCCACTCGGCGATCACGTTCGGGCCGGCGCCGGTGGTGCAGCCGGAGGTGCACGGCTGTTCGGTCACGGCGAACCCGGCCGCGGTGAGCTTGTCCTTCACGTACGTCACCGACGCGCGGTAGCCGGCCGTGGTCGAACGCCGGTTGCCGCCGTTCTGCGTGGCGATGGTGCTGAACTGGGTCAGGTGCTGCTTGACCGCCGCGATGTCGATGTCGGGGATCTGCGGCGCGGTGCCGCCGGTGACGGTCAGCGAGTAGGTCGCGGTCCTGGTCGTGCTGCCCGCGGCCCGCACGGTCACCGGGTAGGTGCCCGACGGCGTGGACGCGCTGGTCGCGATCGTCAGCGTCGAGTTCGTGCCGGTGGTGACGGACGCCGGGTTGAACGACGCGGTGGCGCCGGAGGGCAGGCCACTCGCGGTGAGCTGGACGGTTTGCGCCTGACCGCTGGTGGTCTGCGTCTGCACGGTCGTCGTGGCCGACGAGCCCGCCGCGACCGAACCGGAGGCAGGCGACGTGGCGACGGAGAAGTCGTTGGCCGGGGTGGAGCCGAGGTTCAGCGACCAGGAGTCGATCCGGCCGGTGTCGTTGGCCGCGTTGTCGTTGACCCGCAGCTTCCACGTGCCGTTCGAGGTCTCACCCGACAGGTTGACGGTGTAGGTCTGGTCGATGTTGTCCGCCGAACCGCCGGTGCGGTTGTGCAGGACGTAGGCGGAACCGTCCGGTGCGATCAGGGACACCTGGAGGTCGCCGATGTAGGTGTGCACGATCTTCACCGGCACGGTGCTGGTCGCCGACGGGACCGACGGGCAGTCGGTGATGGTGAGCGGCGACTCCACGGTGGTGTTGTCGCCGATCGCCACGTCACCGTCGTTGGTGCCGGAGCAACCGGCCAGTGGCGCGGCGGCCGCAGGGACGACCATCGCTGCCGCGACCACCACGGTTGCCAGCGTGGTGGACAGCACGGATCTTCTTCGCACTGTGGGGCTCCTTCGCAGGGATTGCAGGGTCAGGCGAACGTAACCTCGCCGACCCGCCCCGACATCAGGCCGTTCGGATGGTTGTCACCGCCATTTACATCAAGCTGGTTTGATGTATCGTGGCGGCATGGCCGCGCCGGAGTTCCTGCGGATGGCCGCCCATCCGCTCAGGTGGCAGCTGCTGACCGAGTTGGCCGGCAGCGACCACCGCGTGCGCGAACTGACCGAACGCGTGCGTGAGCCGCAGAACCTGGTCTCCTACCACCTGCGGCTGCTGCGCGACGGCGGCCTGGTCACCTCGCGGCGCAGCACGTTCGACGGCCGCGACACGTACTACCACCTCGACCTCGACCGCTGCGGCACCCTGCTCACCGGCACGGGTGCCGCGCTGCACCCGGCGCTGGAGCTCCAGGCGAGCCCGGCACCGTTGTCCCTCAACGGAGTCCGGGTGCTCTTCGCCTGCACCGGCAACAGCGCGCGTTCGCCGATCGCCGAGGCTCTGCTGCGGCAGCGCGCGCCCGGGATCAAGGTCACCAGTGCGGGCAGCCGTCCCCGGCAGCAACCGCATCCGCACGCCGTCCGGGTGCTGCGCGAGGAGTTCGGCATCGACGTGTCCGGCAGGAGCCCTCGCTCGCTCGACGCCGTCCGCGCGAGCTTCGACCACGTGATCACCTTGTGCGACAAGGTGCGCGAGGTCTGCCCGGAGTTCGAGGGCACGCACCGGCCGGTCCACTGGAGCATCCCGGAGCCGACCGGCTACCCGGAGTTCGTCAGCACCGCCGCGGAGATCGACACCCGCGTCCGCCATCTGCTGCCCGTCCTCGCCGCGGCAGCGCGTCAGAAGGGGTGAACGATGACCGACCAACTCGCCAGTGTCCGTTACCTCGTCGACGACGTCCAAGCCGCCGTCGACTTCTACACCGTCCACTTCGGATTCGCCGTGCGCACCGACGCCGCGCCCGCGTTCGCCGACGTGGTGCGCGGGCCGCTGCGCCTGCTGCTGTCCGGACCGGCCAGCTCCGGCGCCCGTGCCACCCCGGCGGACTCGCTCGCCGCCGGCCGCAACCGCGTCCACCTCGTCGTGGACGACCTCGACGCCGAGATCACCCGGCTGCGCGCGGCGGGCGTGTCCTTCGCGAGCGACCTGGTCAGCGGGCCCGGCGGGCGGCAGATCCTGCTCACCGACCCCGCGGGCAACCTCGTCGAGCTCTTCCAGCCCGCCGGCTGAGGCTCAGCGCGGCCAGCGCAGGTGGTGGTCGTCGATCCGGAATTCGTGCGAATGCCTCCACACCCCGCCGGCGAGCACCGCGTCGTGCAGATGTTCGTGCTGCGGTTCGAGGTCGTGGTGGTCGTGTTCGACGACTTCCGGATCGCGTGCGGGCCAGAGCCTCCACGCGACGACCGCGCCCGTCGCGGTGAGCACGCCGAGCACGAGGAAGGCGGCGGTCATGTTCACCGCCGTGGCGACCCAGCCCGCCAGCGGGTAGCAGAGCAGCCAGCACGCGTGGGACAGCGCGAAGTCGGCGGCGAACAACGCCGGCCGGTCCGCCGGATCGGCCGACCGGCGCAGCAGACGCGCGCCGGGCGTGAGGGCCAGTGAGCACCCGGCACCGATCAACGCCCACACGAGCAGCAACACCTGCCAGTCCGCGGCGAACAGCGCGCCGGCGAACAACAAGGCGAACAACGCCGCCGCGGCCCGCAGCACCACTGCGCGGTCGGTGAAGCGTTCGAGCAGTCGGGGCAGGGCGAACGCCGCCACGAGCGAACCGGCGCCGTTGACCGCGAGAGCGATGGCAACGTCGGACGCGTCGCGCCCGAGCCCGTCCCGCACGTACGCGACGGTGTTCACGAACACCATCGATCCGGCGGCCGCGGCGGCGAGGTGCACGGCCAGCAGCCCGCGCAGCCGTGGCGTGGCGAGGTAGATGCGGATGCCGCGGGTCGTGGTGTCGTACCACTTGCGGGGCAACGGTTCCGGCTGCGGCACGAGCGTGGACAGCACCAGCAGGGCCGACGCCGCGAACCCGATCGCGGTGCCGAGGAAGAGCTGGTGGAAGCTCACCAGTGCCAGCGCCAGCGCGGCCAGCGCGGGACTGAGCAGGCTCTCCAGGTCGTAGGTCATCCGGGACAACGTGATGGCGCGGGTGTAGTCGCGTTCGTCGGGCAGCACGTCCGGAATGGTCGACTGGAACAACGGCGTGAAAGCCGCGGATGCCGCCTGGAGCAGGAAGATGAGGACGTAGACCTGCCAGACCTCGTCGACCCACGGCAGCGCCACCGCCACGCCGGCCCTGACCACGTCGAGCGCGACCAGCACCGCCCGGCGGGGCAACGCGCCGAGCAGGGCCGCCGCGATCGGCGCCACCCCGACGTAGGCGATCATCTTGATCGCCAGCGCGGTTCCGAGCACCGCTCCCGCGTCGGCTCCGGCGATGTCGTACGCCAGCAGGCCCAGCGCGACGGTCGCCAGTCCCGTCCCGGTCAGCGCCACGACCTGGGCGCCGAACAGGTTCCGGTACGTGCGGTTGCGCAGGACGGAAATCACGGCGGAACTATAAGCACGCCAACAGGTTTGCGTCGACGGTGCAACAGCCGAAGCATGGCAACAACCAGACTCTGGCCGTATCGACGCCGAGCACGATCCGTCCACCACGGACGGTGTTGCCCAGGAGCTGTTGGTAGTGGCAAAGTGCTTGTTGATGTTGAGTTGGCGGTACTTGCAGACGCCATCAGGGCCAGGCGACGGTCCCTTGCCGCGTAACTACCTCGCCAACGCTCCGCTAGATTCCGTGTCGATCCCGCCTCCCCGGAAACGAGCCCCATGATCGACCTGCTGCCGACGGTGCTGACCGTCCTCGCGCTGGCCGGCGCCGCCTGGTCGGTCGCGCTGATCGTGCTGAACAAACCGCTGCTGCCGGTGACCAAGCCGAAGCTCGGCCTGGCGGCGGTGCTCGCCCTGCTCGAGGTCGGGCTGCTGGTCCAGGCGGTGGCCGGGATCGTGAAGATGGCCGGGCTGGACCGCGAGATCGACAAGTTCTCGTTCGTCGGCTACCTCGTCGGCCCCGTGGTGATCCTCCCGCTCGCCCTGATGTGGTCGGCGGCCGAACGCACCCGCTGGAGCGGCGGCGTGCTGGCGGTCGCCTGCCTGAGCGTGCCGGTGATGATCGTGCGGCTGGGACAGATCTGGGCCGGACATGCGTGACGCGGCCACCCGTCAGGGCCCCGGCCGCATGTTGATCGCGGTCTACGGCATCTTCGCCATCGCCGCGACCTCCCGGTCCGCCGTGCAGCTCATCACGCGGTTCGACCAGGCACCGGTCGCGTACCTGCTGTCGGCGTTCGCCGCCGTCGTGTACGTGCTGGCCACCATCACGCTCGCGCTCAACGCACGCCGGGTGGCGCTCGTGGCGTGCGCGATCGAACTCATCGGCGTGGTCACGGTCGGGTTCGTCAGTCTTTTCGTGCCGCGGGCGTTCCCGGACGCGACGGTGTGGTCGACGTTCGGCATCGGCTACGGCTTCATCCCGCTCGTGCTGCCCGTGCTCGGCCTGCTCTGGTTGCGGAAGACGGCGTGAGCGTCGACTACGACATCAGGGTGGCCGCGATCGACGACCTCGGTGGCGCGCGGGCGGTGATGCTCGACGCTCTCTACCGCGACTTCGGCACCGGATACGTGCCGCGGTGGCACGAGGACGTGATCGACCTCGCCGGGCACTACCTCACGCCGGCCCGCCACACCCTGCTGGTCGCCGTCGACGAGCAGAGCGTGATCGTCGCGACCGCGGCACTGGACTCACGCGGCCCGCGACAGCCCGAGTGGCTCGCCGAGCGCTATCCCCGCGGGGAAACGGCCCAGCTGCGGCGCGTGTACGTGCGCCCGGAGCACCGCAGGCGCGGTCTCGCCCGTTCACTGGTGACCGAACTGCTGGAGTTCGCACGGGCGGACGCCGGCTACCGCTCGGTCTACCTGCACGCCTACCGCCACTCCCCCGGCGCGCTGGATCTGTGGCGCACGCTGGGGAAGGTGGTGTGGGAGGACGAGGACGGCGTGGTGCACTTCGAGATCGCCTGAGCACCGGTCATGCGCGCCGTCGCCGGCCGCCGTCGCCTCGGGGGTGGCGACGACGGCCGGCGACAACAGGACCAGCGCACGGAGAAGGCTTTCATCGTGCGCGTCTGTCCTTTCCGGATGGTCTACAGAGCCGGGTACGCGTTGCGCATGAGCTCCTGGAACTGCGAGGAGAACCAGTGACCGGACAGCGGCGCGTCGCCCAGCGAACCGGACATGCTGTTGCCGTTGCGCGGGTTGCCGGTGTACGTCGGGTCGCACATCCGGTCGAAGCCCTTGCCCTCGTTGTTCGGGATCTCCTTGCTCGCGCCGTCCGACTCACCCGGCGGCTTGATCCACACGTAGGCGTCGACACCGGCCTCCGGCGCCGCCTTGGGCCGCTCGCCCAGACCGGCACCGGACTGGTTGCACCAGTTGCCCAGGTGGATGCGGCGGTCGAGCCTGCCGCCGTTGACGAACGCGTCCGCCGTCGTGCGCGGGCCGGGTCCGGTGGGACGGGCCGCGCCGCCCCAGCCGTTGCGGCTGGTGTCGATCAGCATGCCGACGCCCGCGTCGAAACCGGCCTGCACCGCACGCTGCCGGAACGCCTGCGCGTAGCCGAGTTCGTCGATGTAGCGGTTCCAGTCGACCCACTTGGCCTTCTCGCGGACGACCTCGCCGTTGATGTTGTCGTCGACCTTGAAGTACGGCTCCTTCAGGATGCCGTAGTTGGCGGTGTTGGCGATGAAGCCGTGCACGTTCGCTTTGGTGCTGCCCTGGGCGTTCGCCGCCTGGAACAACAGCTCGGCCGTCGGGCCGAAGTTGTCGTCCCAGCCCAGCCAGCCGTGGTGGCCGACGTCGAGGTAGTTGTAGACGTTCGGGACCGCGCCGAGCTTCGCCAGCGCGTAACCGACACCGGTGACGTAGTTGCCGTTGGCCTTCATCGTGTCGCACTGCGGCGTGAACGTCGGCCGCGGCGTGACGTTGGTGATCAGGTTCGGCAGCGAGTCGATCTCGACCACGGTGACGATCCGCAGGTTCGCGTAGGCGGGCCTGGCGAGGATCGCCGCGATCGGGTCGATGTACTCCGTCTTGTACCTGTCGATCTCGGTGGCCTTGAGCTCACCGTTGGAGGCCAGCGCCGAGCAGTCCCTGCCGGGCAGGTTGTAGATCACCAGCTGGATCACGAGGGGTGAGCCCGCCGCCTGGCGCACCGCGTCGTCGAGGTGCGCGGCCAGGCCGCGCGCGCCGGTGGTGCCGGTGATCGCCGCGATCCGGTCCAGCCACACACCGGTGGGCTGGTTCGCCACGCGCGAGCCGCCCGGTTCGGCGTTCGCCTTGGCCGACCAGTCCGCGTTCACGTACACCTTGGCGTTCGCGTACGGGTTGTCGACGCGGTTGCCGGGGTTCGGGTTGCCGGAGGTGGTCGTCGTGGTGGTCGAGGTCGGCGGTTGCTGGCCGGTGCAGACGGTGCCGTTCAACGAGAAGGACGTGGGGTCCACGTTGCTGGAACCGGTGTAGCTGCCGTTGAAGCCGATCTCGGTCGCCCCGCCGACACCCAGGTTGCCGTTCCACGACATGCTCGTCGCGGTCACGTCGGCGCCCGACTGGGACCAGTTGGCGCTCCAGCCCTGCGTCACCTTCTGCGTGCCGGGGAACGAGAACCTCAGCGTCCACGAGGACAGCGAGTCGCCGAGGTTGGTGATCTTCACCTTGCCGCCGAAACCACCACCGCCCCAGTTGCTCGCGGTGTAGTCGACGCGACAGCCGGGTGCGGCTCCGGCGGAGGGCGCGCTCAGCGCGATCCCCGCGGTAGCGACGGCAGTCGCGACCACCACTCCCGCCGAGGCCCACCGCCTTCGTCCGATGAACGTCATTGTCCCGGATCTCCTTCTGTCATTGGTGTTCGATCTGGAAGGTCCGGGGCGGGTTCGGCGCGCGCGACGAGGAGGGCGCACGCGACCGAACCCGCCACCGGGAGGGCGTCAGTGCCCTCTCACCCTGTGGAACAGGCGGAACCGTTGAGCGTGAAGGACGTCGGGTCCGTCACCGCGCCGGTCGTGCCGGCGTTGAACCCGAAGTTCACCGAGCCACCGGCCGGCACGTCCGCGTTGTACGACGCGCCCTTCGCGGTCGCTTTCCCGTTCGTCACGGTGATCGTGGACGACCAGGCCTGGGTGAGGGTCTGCCCGGCCGGGAAGTCCCAGGCGAGCTGCCAGGCGGGGATCGCGGACGTACCACCGTTGGTGATCTTCACGTTCGCCGTGAAGCCGCCGTTCCACGTGCTCGGTTTGGTGTACGACACCGAACACGCCCCGAGGCTGCCCGTTCTGACCGCGACGCTCGCCGAGGCCGGTGAGGCGTTGCCCGCGGCGTCCAGCGCGACCACGTTCAGCGTGTAGTCGGTGTTCGCGGTGAGCCCGGTGACCGTCGCGGAGTTGCTGCCCGAGGTCGCCACGACCTGGCTGCCGTTGTACACGCGGTACTCCGACACCCCGATGTTGTCCGTGGCCGCCGTCCAGTCGAGCTTCACCGAGTTGCCGGTGATCGTGGACGCGACGGGCGTGCCGGGCGCGGTAGGTGCCTGCGTGTCCGGGGTACCGGTGCCGCCGCCGAACACGACGTCGGAGCAGCTGTAGAACGCCTCCGGGCTGTCGGAGCGCTGCCAGAGCGAGTAGATGACGTGCCTGCCGGACTTGTTGGGCAGCCGCGCCTGCCAGGAGTACTCGCCGCCGGCCAGCGGCGGGTTGGTGATCTTGTCGAATGGCACGGCCTCCAGATCGGACCACTTCAGCGGCTTGGTGACGTCGAAGCCGTCCTTGGTGACGTACTGCTCCCAGGTGCCGGGGTGCGGCGCCCACGCGTTGTAGCGGAAGGTGACGGTGCTGTTCGCGGTCACCCGCGTCGACGGCCAGTCAGCGCGAGGCAGGTTGTAGGCGCTGTACTTCGTGGTGGGGCCGCAGAGGCTGCCGTCCGGGACGATCTCCCGGTGCCGCCCGGCGGCGTTGCTGATCAGGTTGCCGAACCAGTCCCACAGCGGTTGCTTCCCGCCCTGGGCGACCGCCGCGACGCACGCCGGGTTGGTGGGCTGGAGATCGCCGCCACCACCACCGGCGCGGCCGTCCTCGTAGCAGAGGTAGGTGCGGCTGCCGGGCCACGTCATCGAACCGTGCGCCACCGCCGTGCCGCCGGTGTGCACCAGGACCGCGGCCGTGCAGGCGACCACGGTGAACAGCGCTAGTCGTTTCCTCATCTCGGGTACTCCTCAGCCGAAGAGTTCGGTGTGCAGGGAGAACGCGGTGGCTATCTCGGCTTGCGCCCAGAAGCGGTGGTAGGTGAACGTCGGTGCCGGTCCACCGTCCAGATAGGACTGCACCTTCGGCCACTGCGGGTCGTTGCGGAACATCGACCGGATCGACAGGAACGACGCGCCCTGGGCGATCTGGTCGCCGTTGGGCATCCGCCCGGTCCAGCCCGGCGGCACGTACGGACCCTCGCCGTTCGACGCGTTGTAGACGTCGTCGAAACGGTTGTAGTCCGCGCGCGTCTCCGGCGTCGCGATGCCCAGGTTGTCCTGGTGCGACAGCAACGACGTCAGAAGCGCTTCACCGGTGGCCTTCGCCTGGGCGTGCCCGGACTTGGCCGCGTAGTTCAGCAGCACCTTCGCGTACGACGCGGCGATGCCGACGTCCTGGTTCTTCGTCGCCACGCGGACTCGCAGGTTCGCGTTCGCGCCGGGGTTGGTGGCGTTCCACGTGTCCGGCGCGCCCGTCCACTCGAGGTCGGCGGGGATCTGGAAGTTGGTG